>LGTG01000366.1 GCA_001190015.1 Candidatus Burkholderia crenata | reverse complement strand
CACTCGCCCTTCGGGCTCCTTCCGACGCACCCGAGACCTGCTTATCGGCACCTCTGCTGGTCGTCAAAAGACCGTTCTGCAGAACAAGATCGTTTCGCATTTCTGATCGACGTCGCCATCTGGCGTCGCTTTCTGACCGCCGTTCACAGCCCAATGCCCGGTTTCGGCGAACAGATGCGCCAGATCAGCCTGAATTTCGTGCCGACAGCCATTTTGTCGCCGCAGGTAGCCGTGATTCGCGAGACGCCGGATCACGCGGCGCTGGTCGTGAATTTACCCGGACAGCCGAAATCGATCCGCGAAACGCTGGAAGGATTACGCGACGCGGACGGCAAATCCAGCGTGCCGGGCATTTTTGCCGCGGTACCTTATTGCATAGACCTGATCGGCGGTCCGTACATCGAAACGCGGCCCGAGGTGGTAGCCGCGTTCAGGCCGAAAAACGCGATCCGGCCGCCAAAACCCTGACCGGCTACGCGCTTAAACAGGCGTGGCCGGGGGTGACATTACCCGCTGCCGGCAGGATCAGGAAATGCTCGCGGTAATACTTGAGTTCGTCGATGGATTCGTGGATATCGGCGAGCGCCGTGTGCATCGCGCGCTTCTGAAAACCCTTGTAGATGGCCGGCTGCCAGCGGCGACACAATTCCTTGAGCGTGCTGACGTCGAGGTTGCGATAGTGGAAAAACGTTTCCAGTTTGGGCATCCACCGGGCCATGAAACGCCGGTCCTGACAGATGGAATTGCCGCACATGGGCGACTTGCCTGGCGGGACATACTGGCCAAGGAATTCGCGGATTTGCCGCGTGGCTTCCGCCTCATCCACCGTCGACGCCCGCACGCGCTCCGTCAGTCCCGAGCGTCCGTGTGTGTTGCGGTTCCACTCATCCATCTTGCCCAGTGCCGTTTCGTCCTGGTGAATCGCCAGAACCGGCCCTTCCACCAGTTTGTCGAGCGTCGAATTCGTCACCACCACCGCAATTTCGATAATGCGGTTGGTATCGGGTTCGAGACCCGTCATCTCCATGTCGAGCCACACGAGGTTCATGTCGCTGCGGACGAGGTCGGTGGAGCTTGGAGAAGGAGCGGGATCGAGCACGGAATCGGCCATATGAGGGCAAACCTGAGAGGGGTTTGACGCCTTGCTAGGCGCGGTTTTGGATAAACAACACAGACCGCGCGCAGCGACGGCCAATAACCTATAATTCTCGCATAATTCAATCGGATTCCCGCTGATGTCCAATAATCTCGCCTTCTCGGTCGTGTTCGTTGTAGCGCTGATCGGCATGGTCGGCACCAAGCTGTGGCTGGCGTCGCGCCAGATCCGGCACGTCGCCGCGCATCGCAAGGATGTGCCGGTGCAGTTCCTGCAGACCATTCCGCTAGCCGCTCACCAGCGTGCCGCCGATTACACCGTCGAGCGCACACGCCTGACCATGGTCGAGGTCGTGATCAGCGCAGCACTGTTGGTTGCGCTGACGCTGCTTGGCGGTATCCAGCAGATCGAGCTCGCCGTCTCCGACTGGCTCGGCCGCGGTTATGTGGGGCAAATGGCGCTGGTCGCCATCGTAGTGGCGATCACCGGCGTGGTGGACCTGCCGTTCGACTACATCCGGCACTTTGTGATCGAAGAGAAATTCGGCTTCAACCGGATGACGAAAAAGCTCTTTTTCCTCGATTTGGTGAAAGGCATCGTGCTGGGGGCGGCAATCGGCTTGCCGGTGCTGTTTGTGACGCTGTGGTTGATGAACCAGGCCGGCGCGTTGTGGTGGCTGTGGGTGTGGGTGCTGCTGGTCGCGTTCCAGATGCTTGTGCTGATCCTGTACCCCACGTTTATCGCGCCGCTGTTCAACAAGTTCGAGCCGCTGAAAGATGAAGCGTTGCGGGCGCGCATCGAGAACCTGATGTCGCGTACGGGGTTCGCCGCGAAGGGTTTGTTCGTCATGGACGGCAGCCGCCGTTCAGCGCACGGCAATGCGTATTTCACGGGTTTCGGTGCGGCAAAGCGAATCGTTTTCTTCGATACCCTGCTCGCCCGACTTTCCGGCAATGAGATCGAAGCGGTGCTCGCACACGAGCTCGGTCACTTCAAGCGGCGCCACGTCATCAAGCGCCTGATCGTCACGTTCGTGCTCAGCCTCGTGATGCTGGCGCTGCTTGGCTGGCTAACGCAATGCGTATGGTTCTACGAAGGTTTGGGTGTGCGGCCGTCACTGCTGGGCAACAACGGCTTGGCGCTCGTGTTGTTCATGCTGGCATTGCCGGTCTTCATGTTCTTCGTGACGCCGCTGGGCAGCCTGAGCTCGCGCAAGCATGAATTCGAAGCTGATGCGTTCGCCGCGAGCCAGACCGATCCGCGCGACCTCGTCAACGCGCTGGTGAAGCTATATGAGGACAATGCGTCCACGCTCACGCCCGATCCGCTCTACTCCGCGTTTTATGCGTCGCATCCGCCTGCATCGCAGCGCATCGAGCGCTTGATGCAGTACGCCGCATGAGGCCGCGCGACGCGAAGAAAGCGACGAACGCGCGCATCAAAGGAAAGGTCATTGCCGCGCACGGGCGGCATTATCTGGTCGCTCCCGCCGACGGCAGTGCGATGCTCCAATGCTTCCCGCGTGGAAAACGCAGCGAGATAGCGGTCGGCGACCGGGTGAGTTACGAGCAGTCATCGGCGGATCAAGGGGTGATCGTCGAGATTGGCGAGCGACGCAACCTGCTTTATCGGTCAGACCAGTTCAAGTCGAAGCTCTTAGCCGCCAATCTCGACCAGCTGATGATCGTGCTTGGCACGGAGCCGCATTTCAGCGAGGACTTGCTCGGGCGCGCCCTGATTGTGGCCGAGGCACATGGTCTCGAGCCATTGATCGTGCTCAACAAGATCGATATGGAAGGACCGCTCGCGGTCGCCCGCAAGCGGCTGGCGCTGTATCGGGAGCTTGGGTACACCGTGGTGGAGTTATCGGCGAAAGCGGCGCCCGAGCGTGTACATGAAGAACTCGATACGCGATTGGCCGACCGCGTCACCTTGCTGCTTGGGCAATCGGGCATGGGTAAATCGACGCTGGTGAACATCCTCGTGCCGAACGCCGAAGTCGCGACGCGGGAGATATCGAAGGCATTGAACAGTGGCCGGCACACGACCACGTTCACACGGCTCTATCCGCTGCCCGGAGGAGGATCGCTAATTGATTCACCGGGGTTCCAGGAATTTGGGCTGCATCACTTGTCCGGGGGACAACTGGAGCGTTCGTTCGCGGGCTTCCGGCCGTTCCTCGGTAAGTGTCGCTTCTATAACTGCCGGCATCTGCACGAACCCGGTTGCGCGATCCTCGAAGCCATGGCCGAAGGCAAGATCAGGCCAGCGCGGCACCAGTTGTATGCGCAACTGGTGCACGAAGCCAGCCAGATTGTTCGATGATCTCCGTGACCCGATGATTCGATGACCATCGGCGACGTCATCTAAAACAGATTGCAACGGAATGAAGAAACTGACGCGGGCTCCGAATCTGATTACAGCGCATCACTGGGTGAATGTGCTGGTGACGGCGGGGATAGCGTGCGAGTTGCACAACGGTTATTTGAGCGGCGCGATGGGGGGAGATTCCGGCGGAGCAATGCGCGCCCGAGATATGGATCCTGGATGACCGCGACGAGGCGTTGACGGCAGGGATCTTGGACCGCGCAAGAAACGGTCCGACCACCAATGCACGGAGATGGCGCTGCCAGCGATGCGAAACAGAGAGAGATCCGTTGAACGACGAGTAGGACTACAGAACTCGCTGCCTGGCCTGAAGCCATTCAAGTCAGGCGGCCGTTGCTTCAGGCCAGCCACACCGCAATGCTCAGCATGAGCAACAACAGCATCCAGAGAATCACGGCACGCCAGACGAGGCCCACGGCGGACTGAAGCGTCCTGGGCGTGCAGTCATCGCCAACGGACAGTGGACTGGCATCGCCAACCGCCAAAGCCTCGACGCTCAGCGGCTCCGCTAACGGTCCCGCCAGCCGAGCCCCCAGCGCCCCGCTCCCGGCCGCGAGCAAGACCCCTTCGTTGGCATCGGGCCATTGTCGGGCGTGATTACGCCACGCATAAATAGCGTCCTCGAAATTCCCGACAATGGCGAAGCCCAGCGAAGTCAGCCGCGCCGGCACCCAGTCGATAAAAAAGAACGCCCGCTGCGGGAAGGTACAAAACGCCGGTGTACGTTCATCGGTCGGCTGGACCCACGACCTCGCCAGATACTCGGCAACACGATAAAACACCGCACCAGCCGGTCCGATCGGAATCAAGAACCAGAAGAACACGCCGAACACGTGCCGATACGACGCCACAACCGCATGAACCAAGGTGTGCCGAACAATCTCGCTGACGGGCATGTCCAGCGTATCAATGCCGGTCCACTCGTTGAGGATCTCGCGAGCTCGCGGCACGTCGTCGTTGTTCAGCGCGAGATGGATATCGGTGAAATAGTGGCTGAACTGCCGGAACCCCAACGTGAAATAAACTATCACGACGTTCCACAGGAACGCCAGCGCGAAGTTGATCCGATAGAGTACGTAATAGATGAGCCCGACGGCTAACATCCATGGCACCACGACCACTAGCCAGGCGAGCACGCCGTGCCGCTGCTTGCCGGCGTCGAAGCTATGAGCCGCGGATTCCGCATGGTACTGAAGCAACGCCGAAATGGGATTCTGCGGCGAGAGCGCGCGCAACTGCTCGATGATGAGAGCCAGCAATACGGAGAAAAAAGTCATGCGATGCGCCGAGACATTCGAGTTTTACGAATTTCTTATAAAGATAGCACAGCACCGTCCGCGCCAGAGGGACACATCGGCTGCACGACTAGCCGGGCCCTGGCACATTAGGCGTCAAGCCGCGAGGAAGCGATAGAAATTGCGTCACATACCCGCCGTTGCGCTCCAGATGAAATAGGGAGCCACATTCTCGGCAGGTGAAAAAGGCATCGCAAAAAAACGACGCTCGTCTCCTTCCCAACGAAACACGCGGACCTGGTGATTGGCCGGGTTCATGAGAAACGAGAGTGGGACTTCGAAGATATCGGCGATTTCGAGGGTATCGGCATGGAGTTCGAACGGGGGGTGTACCAGCGCCACGACCAGCGTCACACGGAAACCCGTGCCCGTCAGATAGTCAGGCAGCTCACCCAGTACTTCCACATGCTTTGCCTCCAAGCCGACTTCCTCTTGCGCTTCACGAAGCGCGGTCGCGGTAGCGTCCAGGTCTTCCGGCTCGCGACGTCCGCCCGGAAAGCTGATCTGCCTCGCATGATTCGACAGATGATCCGCGCGTTGCGTGAGCAACACGGTCAGGCCCGTCTCCCGCAACACCAGTGTGATCAGTACCGATGCTACCCGTGGATCGCCGCTCAGCGCCTTGATCCTGTCGTCGCGCGCGTCTGGCGTCCAGTCGAGCGTCTGCTTGAACCGCGCGCGCAGTCCGGCCGGCGTCAGGACTTCGGCGCGCACAGGCGGCAGATCTGCGCCGGTCGATTCGATCGGCAAGATCTCAGGCTTGAGGATTCGGGGAGTCGACAGCTTGGTCGGAGACACGAGGGGCTTTAGTTTCTTGGGTGGTTCTGCTTCTAAAAAAGCGCAGTGGTTAAAAACCGCGAATAAGACTCGAGTGAAGTGCAAAACACGATTTGACCACACCAGAGAAAAAAGCACCCGTGAAGGTGCTTTTTTCCGATGCAGCAAGGTGCAGCTTCGGTGTAGTTTATTACGCCTTGGCAGCAGCGCGGTCTTTCGACACGAGCTTTCCCTTGATCCGAGCCGACTTGCCCGAACGATCGCGCAGGTAATACAGCTTCGCACGACGCACGTCACCATGACGCTTCACGACAATGCTCGCCAGCAGCGGCGAGTAGGTCTGGAACGTACGCTCGACGCCTTCGCCCGACGAAATCTTGCGGACGATGAAATTCGAGTTCAAACCACGGTTGCACTTCGAGATCACAACGCCTTCGTAAGCCTGGACGCGCTTGCGCGTACCTTCAACCACGTTGACGCTGACGATCACCGTATCGCCGGGGGCGAATTCGGGAATCGACTTCTCGCCGAGTGTGCGCGCGATTTCTTCTTTCTCAAGTTGTTCAATCAGATTCACTACTGACTCCTGGAGCCATCTTGCAGTTGTTTGCCATATTAGTGGCCCCGGTAGAGGATGGGTTCACATCTGGCACCCGCTTGAATTCACAAGCCTGGCACCCGCCCTTTCGTCTCGCCTTGTTTGCCTTCCAAAGCCTACTGCGCTTTCGATCGTTCCTTGGCGAGACTTGCGAGCCACGCCTCATCGGCACGGCTCAACATTGTATTCCTGCGCGCCTTTTCGATCAGATCGGGCCGCTTTTCCTGCGTATTCTTGAGCGCTTCACGCCGGCGCCACGCCTCGATTTCCTTGTGATGGCCGCCCAGCAGCACATCCGGAACCCGCACACCGCCGTACTCTTCAGGACGGGTGTAATGCGGGCAATCGAGCAGCACATCGACGAAACTGTCCTGCACAGCCGACTGCGAGTCGTTCAGCACGCCGGGCAACTGGCGCACCACTGCGTCCATGAGCGCCATGGCCGGCAATTCGCCGCCCGACAACACAAAGTCGCCGAGGCTTACTTCTTCGTCGACCACACGATCGATCAAGCGTTGGTCGATGGCTTCATAACGGCCGCACAGCACCACGAGACCGGGTTCCTGAGCGAACTGCATCACCCGCTCATGATTCAGCGTCTTGCCTTGCGGTGACATCATCACCACACGCGATTCGCTGATGCCCTGCTCCGCCTGCGCCGCTTTCGCGGCCGAAATCGCATCTTCCAGCGGCCACGCCAGCATGACCATGCCGGGACCACCACCGTACGGGCGATCATCGATAGTCCGATAGTTGTCCATGGTGAAATCGCGAGGATTCCACGTGCGCAGACCAAACCGTTCCTGCTTGACTGCTCGGCTAGCGATACCCCAATCGGTCAGCGCGCGAAACATCTCGGGAAAGAGCGTCACGACGTCAAACTGCATCGCTCTCTCTTTGTATGAATCAATAGTCAGCGTCCCAGTCGACGATAATCCTGCGCACCGCCTGATCCACTGTTTTGACATATACGCCGACAAACGGAATCAGCCGCTCGCCGGTGGCGGGCGAACCGTCCTTGGCCGTTGTCGGAAATTCCACGCGCATGATGGAATGCGCGCCGTTGTCGATCATGCCCGCGACCTGGCCTAAAGCCGCATCCGCGTCATTCACGACGTTGAGGCCGATCAGATCGACCCAATAGAATTCGTCATCGCCAGTCAGCTTCGGGAAGTCGCTGCGCAACACATGGATGCTGTGACCCCGCAACGCGTACGCCGTGTCGCGGTCATCGCAACCGGCGAAGTGCGTGACGACCGTGTCGCTATGCACTTTCGACTGCAGGCACCGAACCGCCTTGCGCTCGTTTCCCTTGACCAGCCACCACCGCTTTGCCGCGAGCATTGCGTCGCCGCCATGACCCGCATGCGCGTGCGGCGCAATCTTGACCCAGCCCTTCAGTCCGTAAGCGTCGACGATCGCACCCACTTCAATGGCGTCATCAGGCAAACTTTCTACGGGCTCGATCGATCCTGCGTTATCTGAAGCGTCTATAGCTACGCGACGCGCTGCCCGCTTACGGACAAACGTGGCTTCGTTCTGCTCAGGCTTTCCGCCACGTGCGGCTGTCAAACCTGAGTCTGAAGCAGAATTACGCGTCGACATGAGCCAATCTCCCGCGAACCTTGGCAGCGATATTCGATCGGATCACCAGTACCCGAACGATCGACTGCAGCAAGCGCACTTAAGCAGCCGGCTGAGCTTGTTGCGATTGCTTGACCAGACGTGCGACCGTCGGCGACAACTGCGCGCCGTTGTCTTGCCAGTACGTCAGGCGGTCCTGGGCGATACGCAGCGATTCGCCTTTGGTCGCAACCGGGTTGTAGAAACCCACACGTTCGATGAAGCGGCCATCACGGCGGCTACGCGAATCGGTTGCGACGATATTGTAAAATGGGCGCTTCTTGGAGCCGCCACGAGCCAAGCGGATGATAACCATGCTGAAATCCTTGAAAACCGGGATTCGGAACTACTGATTATAGTGGCAAAACGGAGCCTTAACAAACACTTGCGTCGATTAATCAAGATGGAACCTGGCTTGCGGCGTGCCATCGCTCGCCCTGACGCGGCGTGCAGCGAGTTTTTCAAGACTTCCCGAAGCGGCGCGATCTGTCAGGGCGACAGACCTGGACTCCCCCATGACTTTCACCGGTAAAGCTTTCTCTGGCGATGATTCGCGATCGCGGAACACGACTCGCTTCTCGTCAGCGTCAACTACGCCGGCGCAACCTGCCGGATTACATATGTCCAACCGTGACTTTGCCGTGACCGAGTCGCACCGAATACTGAGCCGATTAGCCGCGTGAGCGCCTGACTCCTGCGGGCGTAGAATGCCGCGTCGGCGCGGAAGTATTGCCTTTTGCACCAATCCGCCCCCACCGCTCACTGCACTTTCCTTTTCGTTTCCCGATGAACAACCCGCCGTCCGCTGCAATGCTCCCATCGAACCCGACGTCAAACGGGCGTTTCCGCTCGAAGACGCTGACCGCCGCGCTCGCCTTCTTTTTCGGCAGCATTGGCGCGCATCGCTTCTATCTGTATGGTTTGCGCGACAAATTCGGCTGGGCGCACATTGTTGGCATCCTGCTGGGCGTGGTCGGTTACATGCTGCTCGCTGCAACCGATCGAGCGTCAATGCTCGGCTGGATCATGGTCGTGCCGGGCGCCATTTCGTTGTTGGCAGCGTTCTTGTCGGCGATCGTCTACGGCTTGCGCCCCGACGAAAAATGGGATGCTCAGTTCAATCCGCAAACCGGTCAACATAGTGAATCCGGATGGGCAGTCATTTTCGTTGTGATCTTTGCTTTGCTGTTTGGTGCGTTCCTGCTGATGGCAGGCCTTGCAGTCACCTTCCAGACTTACTTCGAAGGTCAGGTTCAAGCCGCTAAAGAGTTATCGCAGTAACGTTGTCACGGCGGCAGCGCCTCTGCCCGGGAGTCACTGCCGCCGGGCTTCAAAACAATTTCATCTGCGCGCTATCCACGACTGCGCGCGAACTTCTACCCGTCAGCCGCTCGACGTGCCGAAATTCAGACATATCCAGAATTCTGCGCCGCCGTTGGTTCAGGCTAAGCTGCTTCGTTGCCTGATGAAAGCGCTGCTTGAGCATATCGGCCCATAAACCTCTTCACCTTTCATCCGCTTCGAGAAGTCCGAGTCGTAGTCCTTGCCGCCGCGCATATCGCGTGCACGCCCCATTACGCGGTCCACCCGATCAGGAAAATGTGCCGCGAGCCAACCCTTGAATAGCGGCGCCACCTCCCACGGCAAGCGCAGAACAATATAATAGCTCGCACTCGTCGCGCCGGCTTCGGCGCACGCTTCAAGCACGCGTTCGCTCAGGATCTCGATCACCCGCCGCGTGATACGCAGATTCCGCTCGACCGGCTGGTACGCGTCCGTAATCACGCCCAACGCGATTGGCTCCGGCTGATAGGACGGTTTGTCCAACTCACGCTTAAGCAATTCGCCGGCATTGATCTTGGCGTAGATTCGGCTTTCGAAATCCAGTCCCGACGATAACCCCATTAACTATGCTATGCGTTGGCCGCGCGAAGCAATAGATATAGCCATGCTCGCAGCCACGGTACGGGTTAAGCGATATCCCGAACGGGATATCCGATGACGAATTGCGCGTCAGGATGCTCTTCGCACGCTCCTCGAACACCTGCGTGCGCAGCGCCGGCGCGTCATCCGTTTCCCCCTCCTCACTGATATGCGTCCAGCCGTCGTCTACACGCTCGCGCTCGTCCTTCTCGTAGCGCCTCTGCATGTTCGTGACCGCCCCTCGGCCCTTGAGCGGCACGGGTGGGCAACATGATATTCGTGGTCGTGAAAAGCCATGGCCGGGGAATGAAGGCAGCAGTGAAGATAGGTAATTTACCTATATACTTATACAGTAAATTACCTCAACCGAAGGCTCATTTCAGGCATCGACGGCGATGGTCAACGTTTCCTTGATTTCCTCCATCACCACATAACTTTTCGACTGCACCGCGCCCGGCAGTTGCAGCAGGATGTCGCCGAGCAGCTTGCGGTAGTCGGCCATTTGGCCAATACGCGCCTTGATCAGGTAGTCGAAATCGCCGGAAACAAGATGGCATTCCAGAACCTCCGGAATTCGCTGCACTTCGCGTCGGAACTGCTCGAACATGTTGCCGCTTTTGTGATTGAGGGTGATCTCGACGAACACCAGCAGCGACACCCCTAACTGATGCGGATTCACCCGCGCGTAATACCCCTCGATCACCTGGTCGCGCTCCATGCGTTTGACGCGCTCAATGCAGGGCGTCACCGAGAGTCCGACCTGCTCGGCCAGGTCTTTCATCGCGATACGGCCGTCCTGTTGAAGGATCTTCAGGATACGGTGATCGATCTTATCGAGTTCTCGAACTGAATTTCGTTGCGTTCTCATTTTTTTCCACTAAAATTTTAATAAATACAATAAAAAATTTCCTATATATCAATATTATAATTAATAATATTATGTAATCCCGCTACTCACATGGCTTCAGTCGAAAACGAAGCGAATGACCGGCGGAATGTCACTTTGCACGGAGCAAGACATGCGAGTCGTAATTCTGGGAAGTGGTGTTGTCGGCGTTACAAGCGCCTACTATCTGGCGCGTGCGGGGCATGAAGTGACCGTGATCGATCGTGAGGTAGGACCCGCGCTGGAGACGAGTTTCGCAAACGCGGGACAGATCTCACCCGGTTACGCGTCGCCGTGGGCTGCGCCTGGTGTGCCGCTTAAGGCGATCAAATGGATGTTCGAGAGACACGCGCCGCTCGCCATCCGTTTGGACGGAACGTCGTTTCAATTGAAGTGGATGTGGCAGATGCTGCAGAACTGCACGCAGGCGCGTTATTCGGTCAACAAGGGTCGCATGGTGCGCCTGGCCGGATACAGTCGCGATTGCCTGCAGGCGCTGCGCGCCGACACGGGCATTACTTACGAGGGCCGCACTGGCGCGTTGCAGGTTTTCCGGACCCAGCAGCAACTCGATGGCGCCGCGAAGGACATCGCCGTGTTGCGTGATGCGAACGTGCCGTTCGAATTGCTCACGCCGGCGGAGTTGCACAGTGTGGAACCGGCGCTTGCCGCCATGTCGCATAAGCTGACCGGCGGTTTGCGCCTACCGAACGACGAAACCGGTGATTGCCAGAAATTCACCACCCGCCTCGCGGCAATGGCCGAACAGCTCGGCGTGAAGTTCCGCTACAACACGCCAATCGATGCGCTCGCGATGGGCGCTGGCCGGATAGCCGGCGTGCAGTGCGGGGGCGAGTTGGTCCGCGGTGATTCATACGTTGTCGCGCTGGGCTCATATTCCACGAAATTGCTGGGCAGTATTGTGGATATCCCCGTGTACCCGCTGAAGGGGTATTCGATCACGGCACCTATCGTGAACGAAAGCGCTGCGCCGGTTTCTACCGTGCTTGACGAAACGTACAAGATCGCGATCACCCGTTTCGACGACCGGATTCGCGTTGGCGGAATGGCGGAGATCGTAGGTTTCGACAAATCGCTGAGCCCGGCGTGTCGCGAAACGCTGGAAATGTGCGTGAACGACCTGTTTCCCGGTGGCGGCGATACCGCGAAGGCATCGTTCTGGACGGGCTTGCGCCCCATGACACCGGACGGCACGCCTATCGTTGGCCGTACTCCAGTGCCAAACCTGTTCCTTAACACGGGCCACGGCACGCTGGGTTGGACCATGTCATGCGGATCGGGCCAGATGCTGGCCGACCTGATGTCGGGCAAACAGCCGGCGATCCAGTCCGACGATTTGTCGGTGCATCGTTACTTGGGCGAAACGCGTACGAGCACGCCGCCGTCGTATACACGTGCTTGAGTTGGATTTTCAGGTGTAAGCCGCGAGCGCATGCTTCAAAAAAATACTGTCTGACGTTCGTCGGACAGTATTTTTTCACTCCCCCTTAACCTCTTCAAATCAGAACTGATCCTCGCTCAGCACAAGATACCCTTCCTGCCCGTTACCGCTGACGATGGACGCTTCAATCCCCGGCGCTTGCGACAAAATATGCTCCGCGAAAAACTGGGTCGTCGAGATCTTGGCGCCATAAAACGCCTCATCCTCGCTACGTTTGTCCGACGCCACCAGCAGCGCGCGCGCCATTTGCCATCCGCCCAACACAATGCCGGCCAGCTTCAGATACGGCACGCTGCCGGCGAAGACCGCGTTCGGATCGCTTTCCACCTTGGCCACCACGAACTCGACCACCCGTGCCAACGCCAGGCTTCCTGCGCCCAAATGCCGATGCATCGACTTGAACGCCTGCCCGTCATGCCCGGCTAGCTGCGCGATGGTCTGATCCATCTGCGCAAAAATCGCCTGCGCTGTCGCACCGCCGTCACGCACGGTCTTGCGTCCAATCAGGTCTTTGGCCTGGATCGCGGTCGTGCCTTCGTAGATGGTGAGAATGCGTGCATCGCGGTAATACTGCGCCGCGCCCGTTTCTTCGATGAATCCCATGCCGCCATGAACCTGCACGCCGAGGCTCGCGACATCGATGGAAAGCTCCGTGCTCCAGCCTTTCACGATCGGCACGAGGAACTCGTAGATCGCCTGATGGCTGGCCCGCGTGGCCTCCTCAGGATGATGATGTGCGAAGTCGCAGTGCGCCGCCGCCACATAAGCCAACGCGCGTGACGCTTCGGTCAGGGCGCGCATGGTCGAGAGCATGCGACGCACGTCGGGGTGATGAATGATCGACACTGACTGTTTAGCGGAGCCATCAACAGGCCGGCTTTGCACACGATCCTTCGCGAACGCGACGGCCTTTTGATACGCCCGCTCCGACACCGCCACGCCCTGCATCCCGACCGCAAAACGAGCCATGTTCATCATGATGAACATGTACTCCAGCCCGCGGTTTTCCTCGCCGATCAACTGACCGACGGCGCCACCGTGATCGCCGAATTGCAGCACGGCGGTCGGACTCGCCTTGATCCCGAGCTTGTACTCAATCGATACGCAATGCACGTCGTTGCGAGCGCCGGGCGTACCGTTTTCATCGGTGATGAATTTCGGCACCAGGAAAAGCGAGATGCCCTTCACGCCGTCGGGCGCGTTGGGCGTACGCGCCAGCACGAGATGGACGATGTTCTTCGCCATATCGTGCTCGCCGTAGGTGATGAAAATCTTCGTGCCGAAGAGCTTGAACGTACCATCGCCCTGCGGCTCGGCACGTGTGCGGATCAGCGCGAGATCGGAACCGGCTTGCGGTTCGGTGAGGTTCATCGTGCCGGTCCATTCGCCCGAAATCAGCTTGGGCACGTAGAGTTGCTTCTGCTCCTCGGTTCCCGCGGTCAGCAAGGCTTCGATAGCGCCATCGGTGAGCAGCGGGCACAACGCGAACGACAGGTTCGCCGCGTTCAGCATTTCGATGCAGGGGGTCGCGATCAGCTTGGGCAACCCCTGGCCTTCGTACTCGACCGGATGCAGCACGCCTTGCCAGCCGCCTTCGCCTAACTGACGGAAAGCCTCTTTAAAACCGGGCGTAGTCATGACTTCGCCGTTCTTCCAAAAGCTTGGGTTCTTGTCGCCTTCGATGTTCAACGGCGCAACCACTTCGTTGTTAAAGCGCGCAGCCTCTTCAAGCACGGCCTGTGCGGTGTCGAGACTGGCATCCTCCAAACCTGGCAGCGCTGCGATGCTTTCTATCTCGGCTAGTTCCTTCATCACGAACAGCATGTCCTTGACGGGCGCTCTATAGCTCATGTCTTGTCTCCCCCAACAGATGTGAAAAGAGGCGCACGTATGTCGCCCCTTTTTGCGGTCTTGCTTTCTTTCCAGCCGATGGATCTAGGAACGATCAACCAAGTTCTTTCACGAGTTCCGGCACCACCGTGAACAAATCACCCACGAGGCCATAGTCCGCTACGCCAAAGATTGGCGCTTCAGCGTCCTTGTTGATCGCGACGATCACCTTCGAATCCTTCATCCCGGCCAGATGCTGGATAGCACCCGAAATACCGACGGCAACGTACAGGTTAGGCGCCACGATCTTGCCGGTCTGACCGACCTGATAGTCGTTCGGAACGAACCCCGCATCGACTGCCGCACGCGATGCACCCAGCGCCGCACCGAGTTTGTCCGCCAGCGGCTCGAGCACTTTCGTGTAGTTCTCGCCGCTGCCTAAGCCGCGTCCGCCCGACACAATGATCTGTGCCGACGTCAGTTCCGGCCGGTCCAGCTTCGTCAGCTCGCGGCTCACGAACTTCGAGATACCCGTATCCGCCGAGGCTTCGATCTTCTCCACCGATACGCTACCGCCTTCCGCCGCAACCGGATCGAAACCCGTGGTGCGAACCGTGATGACCTTGATCGCATCGCTCGATTGAACCGTGGCGATGGCATTGCCCGCGTAGACCGGACGCTCGAATGTGTCGGGGCTGTCTACTGCGGTGATGTCGCTGATCTGCGCCACGTCCAGGTGAGCGGCAATACGCGGTGCAATGTTCTTACCGTACGGGGTCGCGGGAGCCAGGATATGCGAGTAGTTCTTCGCGATCTGAACCACTGTTCCGTCGATAACCTCTGCCAGGCCATCGGCGAGCTGGGGTGCATCGGCAAGCAGTACCTTCGCTACGCCCGCAATCTTCGTTGCCTCATCCGCTGCTGCTTGCGCGTTCGAACCAGCGATCAGCACGTGGATATCGCCGCCGATCTTTTGAGCAGCCGCGATGGTGTTCAACGTCGCCGCTTTGACGGATGTGTTGTCGTGTTCTGCAATTACAAGAATGGTCACTTTGGAAACTCCCTCACAGAACCTTGGCTTCGGTCTTCAACTTCTCGACCAGCGTTTTCACGTCCGGCACCTTCACGCCTGCGGCGCGCTGCGGCGGCCCAGCAACCTTCAGCGTCTTCAGACGCGGCGTGACGTCGACCCCCAGGTCTGCGGGTTTAAGCATTTCCATCGGCTTCTTCTTCGCCTTCATGATGTTGGGCAGCGTCACGTAACGCGGCTCGTTCAGGCGCAAGTCCGTGCTAACCATGGCGGGCAACGTCAGCGACAGCGTTTCCGAACCGCCATCGACTTCACGCGACACCGTGGCTTTTCCGTCGGCCACCGTCACCTTCGAGGCGAAGGTCGCTTGCGGCAAACCGGCAAGCGCGGCGAGCATCTGACCCGTTTGATTCGAGTCATCGTCAATGGCTTGCTTGCCGAGGATGATCAGTTGCGGCTGCTCTTTATCGACCAGCGCCTTCAAAATCTTGGCGACTGCCAGCGGCTGCAATCCCTCAGTCGATTCGACCAGGATCGCGCGATCCGCACCGATCGCCAGCGCGGTACGCAGCGTTTCCTGACATTGCGTCACGCCGCACGACACGGCGATCACTTCGGTCGCTACGCCCGCTTCGCGCAGGCGCACGGCTTCTTCCACGGCGATTTCATCGAACGGATTCATCGACATCTTCACGTTCGCGATGTCCACTGCGCTGCCATCCGGCTTCACCCGGACTTTCACGTTGTAGTCGACCACGCGTTTGACTGGCACCAAGATTTTCATGCACACGCTCCTAAGATCACGAATACATCATCCCAAGCCCATTATAAGTAGTGCCTCCCGCTGCCGAATGCTTACGGCCGACTCGCGGACGAGTCCGTCAGGCTTTGCATAATCAGTAGTAGACGCTTATTTTTACAGCACGATCGTTCGATTATACGCGTAGAACGGCATGGATGACAATCGGGGATGCGCTCTAAACGGCACATTTGCAATTTTGCCGCCAGCGGTTTTTATGACCCTTTTGCTCCAGGCGAGCAGCGGTGTGAACGGCGGTCAGAAAGCGACGCCAGATGGCGGCGTCGATCAGAAATGCGAAACGTGCGCCGTACTGCAGAACGGTCTTTTGACGACCAGCAGAGGTGCCGATAAGCAGGTCTCGGGTGCGTCGGAAGGAGCCCGAAAGG
>LGTG01000365.1 GCA_001190015.1 Candidatus Burkholderia crenata | reverse complement strand
TGTCCGCATGTCTGTGCACGGGCCGGGCACTGCGCGGGCCGCGCGCTAGAACGAGACAACGGGGCAAAAGTTTTATCACCCCCGAGGTCATGATCAGTGAGCGCCCGACCGAAGCTGCAGATCGCGCCGTGCCGGGTCACTGGGAAGGCGACCTGATCATCGGCCTGAACAGCTCTGCGATTGGTACCTTGGTTGAACGAACAACCCGTTTCACCATGCTTCTACATCTTCCGCCCATGCCAGGCCACGGCCCCGGTGCGCGACTGAAGGACGGGCCGGCGTTAGCTGGTCACGGAGCCGAGGCGTTTGAAGAGTTACTTTTCAATAGCCTGTTAAGGAGATGCCGTACTGTGCGAGCTGCGTCAGGTGGACGGAATTGATCTGCATTAGACCATAGTCGATAGAACCGTTCGCGTTCTTGTTCATTGCGTCCGGCTGGTTGTGCGACTCTTGCCATGCGATCGCCCGCAGGATCAGCGGATTGACCTTTTGATTACTTGGCGGCTTCGTCGAAACAGTCGGCGGGCGCAGACGCCAGCAAGGCGCCGAAGCGCTCGTATCATACCGGCAGACTATGGCGTTTTAAATCTGACCATCCAACATAGCCAAGGCATGTGACGTCAACTAATCCGAATGAGTCCCCTGCACAGGCGAAGCGAACAAATATGACAATTTCAACCTTTTCTATATAGCGAAAAGGCCGAGTAAGGGTCAGGATGCCAATGGTTTTATCAGAAGATTTTTTTGAGATTTCTGGCGTTTTATTATTTGAGGATCGTCGACCCGCGGGTCAAAGAACAGTTGAATTTTGTATCGGAAAATCCGGTGCCAGAAGATCAGGCTTTGAAAACGCTGCAGTCGGCATTGAGGATGCAGGGCTTCGCACTCGTGCAAGATCACGGTGTGCTCAAAGTCATGCCGGAAGCCGACGCCAAGCTGCAGGGTGTGCCGACCTATGTCGGTAATGCGCCCACCGCGAGAGGCGATCAGGTCATCACTCAGGTGTTCGAGTTGCACAACGAATCGGTCAACAACGTGTTGCCGGTCCTGCGTCCGCTAATCTCGCCGAACAACACGATCGCCGCGTACCCGGCCAACAACACGCTAGTCGTCGCAGACTATGCCGACAACGCACGGCGCATCGCGAGCATCATCGCGGACATCGACACAGCGGTGGGCCGGCAGGTCAAAATGGTGCCGCTGAAGAACGCGAATGCGCTCGACGTGGCCGAACAGTTCAACAAGCTGCTTGATCCAGGCTCAATCGGCAGTACCGACGCCACGCGCCTCGCCAAGACCCTACGCGCGATAATGGGCAAGGGAGGCAGCGACAGTTCGTCTTCCTCATCGTCGTCTGGCAGCAATCCGATGGCAGGTGGCGGCCAGAGCAAGGACAGCGGCTTCGGTAACAACAACGACAGCAGTTCCAGCGATTAACTCGGCAACGGCATGATCCAGGCAGACACGGCCACCAACTCGCTGACCATTACCGCGTCAGATCCCGTGTACCGCAACTTGCGTGCGGTGATCGACCAGCTCGACGCACGCCGTGCGCAGGTTTATATCGAAGCGCTGATCGTGGAGCTTTCCGTTACAACCGGCGCGAATCTCGGCATTCAGTAGCAGGGTGCGCTGCTGTCGCAAAGCGGCAACAACGGCATATTTATGGCGGTACCAACCTGGGCACGGATACGTCGAGCATTGTCGACCTGACCGCGGCCGGTTATGCGGCCGGCTCCAATCCGTCTTCGCTCGCGGGCCAGACTGGCCTTCTCGCGCAGGGCTTGAACATCGGCTTGCTGCACAAGTTCGGCAACTTCTTCGGCTTGGGCGGTTTGCTGCAGGCGCGGTCGACATCGTCAGATGCGAACATCCTGTCGACGCCTAACCTCATCACGTTGGACAACAGCGAAGATCGTGGGTTGGTCAAAACGTGCCGGTAGTCACCGGTTCGTACACCACGTCGATCGCCAATACGGGTACGTCGGTCTCCGCGTTCAATACGTTCGACCGGCGCGACGTGGGCGTGACGCTGCATGTGAAACCGCAGATCACAACGGGCGGCATCCTGAAGCTCCAGCTCTATCAGGAAAACTCCAGCGTTGACACGACCACAACCAACAATCCTGGCGGCGTGACGATCAACACGCGCTCGATCCAGTCGACCATCCTGGCGGACGACGGTGAAATCGTCGTGCTCGCGGCTTGATGCAGGACCATTATTCGACGAGCAACAGCAAAGTGCCGCTGCTCGGTGATATCCCCTGGATCGGCTAGTTGTTCCGCAGCGAAGCGAAGACGCGGACGAAGACCAACCTGATGATGTTCCTGCGCCCGATGATCGTGCGCCCGAAGAAGGCGCTGCATGGCGCGCTGATTTCGTGTGTCAAGATCATGGTGCGCGACACGCTGGTTTATTTCGACAATTTGATCGGCCATCCGCATGGCATCGTGCTGGTGACCGGTCCGACAGGCTCGGGTAAAACGACTACGCTTTATGCGGCAATGTCGCGGCTCGAAACCGCCACCACCAACATCATGACGGTGGAGGGTCCGATCGAATATGACCTGGGTGGGATCGGGCAGACGCAGGTGAACGAGTGTATTGGCATAACCTTCGCGCGCGTTGCGATCGATCCTGCGGCAGGACCCGGACATCATCATGATCGGGAAAATCCGCGATCTGGAAACGGCGCAGATCGCGGTGCAGGCATCGCTGACCGGTCACCTCGTGCTGGCCACCCTGCACACAAAAGACGCCTTGCCGTCACGCGTTTCACCGACATGGGCGTCGACCGTATCTGCTGGCGTCGTCATTGCTTGGCGTGTTGGCGCAGCCGCTGGTACGGCAGCTGTGTCCTGTGTCCTGTGTGCAAGGAAGAGCGTTCCGAAGACGGCCATATTCATTGGCATGCAGTCGGCTGCGACAAGTGTGGTCACTCGGGTTATGCGGGACGTTGCGGCGTGTACGAACTGCTATTGCTCGACGATCCGATTCGCGCGCTGATTCACAGGAATGCATCGGATGCCGAAATTTTGACGGCAGGCCGAGAGCAGGGAATGCGCACGCTGCGCAAGGATTCAAACCGGTGGCTCGCGACCGGAGCAACGTCGCTGGAAGAAGTGCTGCGCGTGACGGGAGAAGATTAAACATCTATGTCGGCATTTCGTTTCGAGGCAATCGATCAGGCAGGCAAGTCGCAGACAGGCGTATTCGATGCCGACAGCGCTCGTGCCGCCGGCAGCCAGCTCAGGACTCAGGGGCTGACGCCGCTGGTGGTCGAGGCGGCGGGTAGCCGCACGCGTGGCGAGCGCAAACAGCGGTTCTCGCTGGGAAAACGCTTGTCGCAACGCGAGCAGGCCATTCTCACGCGACAACTCGCCAGCTTGCTGATAGCCGGGCTGTCGCTGGGCGAAACGCTTTCTGTGCTGACCAAGCAATCGGAGCGTGATTACATTCGCGAACTGATGGCCGCGATCCGCGCCGAAGTGCTCGGTGGCCACTCGTTCGCGAATGCGCTGGCGCAACATCCACGTGATTTCCCCGAGATTTATCGTGCACTGGTGGCGACCGGGGAAAATACCGGCAAGCTTAGATTGGTGCTGTCGCGGCTCGCGGATTACATCGAACAACGCAATGCGCTGAAGCAGAAGATCGTGCTCGCGTTTACCTATCCCGTGATCGTCACGCTGATCGCGTTCGGGATTGTCACGTTCCTGCTGAGTTACGTAGTGCCGCAAGTGGTAAACGTATTCGCCAGCACGAAGCAGGCGCTGCCGTTCCTTACCATCGCGATGATGGCACTCTCTGGCTTCGTGCGGAACTGGTGGTGGGCCGGGCTGATCGGCGTGGCGCTGCTGAGCTGGTTCATCAAGAGCCTGTTCGCGCGGACCTGGCCGCGCATGGCGTTCGACCGGTGACTGTTCACCGCGCCGCTGCTCGGCAAACTCGTGCGCGGCTATAACACCGTGCGTTTCGCCAGCACGCTTGCGATCCTGACGGTGGCCGGCGTGCCTATCCTGCGTGCGCTGCAAGCCGCAGGCGAGACCCTGAGCAACCGCGCGATGAGCGCGAACGTTGAAGACGCGATCGTCCGCGTGCGCGAAGGTAGGTCGCTGTCACGCGCGCTCGGTAACACGCGGACGTTTCCGCCCGTGCTGGTCCATCTGATCCGCTTGGGCGAAGCCACCGGCGACGTCACTACCATGCTCGACGAGTGTCCGAAGGCGAAGCGCGCGAACTCGAAAGCCGCACGATGTTTCTCACGAACCTGCTGGAACCGCTGCTGATCCTCGCGATGGGCAGCGTCGTGTTGGTGATTGTGCTGGCGGTGATGCTGCCGATCATCGAATTGAATAATCTGGTGCAGTGAAGAAGCCCATCCCATGAATGCATTTCAGATCCGCCTGCTATCGCTCATCGCGTTCGCCATTTTCTGCGCGACGCTGACGTGGTGGGGTCATCACCCTGACCACGCACCAGAGTGCGGCGGGTGTGAACGGCGGTCAGAAAGCGACGCCAGATGGCGGCGTCGATCAGAAATGCGAAACGATCTTGTTCTGCAGAACGGTCTTTTGACGACCAGCAGAGGTGCCGATAAGCAGGTCTAGGGTGCGTCGGAAGGAGCCCGAAGGGCGAGTGCAGACGCGCCCGGTGCAGCTCGTCTCTTAAGGGGGTGACGCAGGAGTCGGGATGCGGTAGAAGAAGGTTTTACCTACCGCCGAACAAACAGGTTCGACACCGGCCCAAACTGC
>LGTG01000364.1 GCA_001190015.1 Candidatus Burkholderia crenata | reverse complement strand
CCTATCCTGTGACTACTATGGCCTCTGCTGACTTCTCGCTCCGGCTCGACGCCGTTGCCCTTTCAGGCACCAGGCGAGATCTCCCCAGGTAAGAACGCAATCCTTCACCGCACAACCGCCGGATTTACCGCACCTAATCCTTGACCACGAGAGCTTCGCGGTTACGCGCCCGCTTGCCCTGATCGGCACCGCCTTCTATCCGGTTCTTGTACATCGGCTCACGGTTTCGCTCCACTTCGTTCGCTGTGGTCAACTCACGGGAGGACTTACGCCTCCAAGATTGCGCCCATGCTGGGCGCACGCATAAAAACAAACCGCGCTATTGCAGCACGGTTTGTGTGGAAGCGTCATATCGAACGGGGAACACTTGCCCAAGTGGAAAAGCAGAGGGCGAAGCGCTCAGTGACGACAACTCAGTGACGATAATAATTAATGCCCTCGCCCACCGCCGCCGTACCAGCCGAAGCCGACCGACAGCGAAGGGCCGTAATCGTAGGCGGGATAGCCATAGCCACCGTAATAGGCAGGATAGGGCGCGTAGACAACAGGCGGTGCAGCGACGTATTGCGTTTGTCGTTGATGCATACGCGGACGGCTGGTTGTCTAGCTTTGCGTATAGCTGGTACCGTACGCCTTGCAATTACCCATATTTTTATACGATTCTCTGTTAATAAGCAATCCTTTATGTTAACGTCGTTGCAAGATTAGTTGATGAGGGACGGCGATGA
>LGTG01000363.1 GCA_001190015.1 Candidatus Burkholderia crenata | reverse complement strand
CATTCACGCTCTCAATGGCATTTGTGGTGTAAATGACCTTGCGCACCGGCGAAAACGCAAAGAAGGGTATGACGCGGTCCCAGGCACGACTCCAGGCAGCCACTACGGTGGGGAATCGCTTACCCCATTCACCCTGTTCGAATGCGTCCAGTTCGGCTTGAGCAGCCTCAGCGCTCGCCGCCGTATAGATTAGGCCGCCGCCAGTGCCCGTCGGACTTTCCAGCTCGCGTAATCCAGCGAGTTGCGGATCTCAGGTGCACGATGCACGTCTGCAGGGTAGTGGCCGGGAACACCGCGCCCAGCGCTTCAGGCATGCCCTTCAGTTCGTCGGTGACCGCGATCAGGATGCCCTGCACGCCACGTACCTTCAGGTCACTGAACACCTTCATCCAGAACTTCGCGCCCTCGGTGTTCTCGATCCACAGTCCCAGGATGTCCCATATGCCGTCTGGCAGGACGCCCAGCGCCAAATAGACGTACCAGCCCTTCCTCACGGATCTTGACGCGCAGCGCGTCGAAGAACCACCCCACCGGATACATCGGCTCAAGGGGGCGGCCCTGCCAAG
>LGTG01000362.1 GCA_001190015.1 Candidatus Burkholderia crenata | reverse complement strand
TTGGCCTCCCTGTTTGTTGAGCTCCAGCTCCGCGGTCGCCCCATTTAACACCTCCAAATTTCGAGATGTTGCAACGACAGGTTGAATTCGCCTCGCGCGATCGACGAAGATAGTGGCAATGTCCGTAGAGGTGATCAGGTTCTGCAGGTCGTCATTGGCCTTGCCGGTTTCCTCGATCTTCGCCTGCAGTTTCGCGTTGACGGTGATGAGCTCCTCGTTCACCGACTGCAACTCTTCCTTGCTGGTCTCGAGCTCCTTCGTCGCCGATCTCAACTCTTCATTGATCCGCCTGCAATTCTTCATTCGACGTCTTCAGCTTTTCCGTCGACGTCTCGTACTGCTCGATCGTGGTCTGCAGTTGTTCCTTGCTCGAATGCAGCTCTTGTTCGAGCTGCTGCATCACGGTGTCACTACCCGTCTGATGCTCTACGGTGGACTTGTTTTCTGTCATGGCTTCTTGGACCTCGTCGAACATGACGAGGAGGAAGTCGGCGTCGGCGGCGGCGTCATGGAACGGGCGCACGGTCATGTTGACGTACGAAGGGTGGCCATCACGCTGCAGCTTGACGCGCCGGGCCTCCACGCTATTGCCCGTCTGCGCGGCCTGGAACAGCGCGGTACGCAGGTCGAGCTGCAGTTCGGGGCACGAACGGCAATCAGGTTGCTCGACGGTTCGCCGCCGACATACCGCAGGAAGCGTCTCGCGTTGTCCGACATATGCACGATCTTCGAATCGCGGTTCACGATCACGCTGGGCGGCGCATATTGCTCGAGCACACGCTGGTGCAACGCACTGAACGAAAAATTGCGGCGCCCCGGGAGCAACGTGGACCCCGCCTCTTCGTCGTGCGTATAGCGCCTTTGCATCAGCAGCGAAGGAGACGCCAGCGACGGCCGGTTCGGCAGCTTCGCCGCTTTCGCCCGTTAGATCCGGTTTTTCTTGTCGACCACGCTGAACAGTTCTTCGACCGAGTCCGCCGACTCCGAGCTGCCGAGGCACAGGTACCCGTTGGGATACAACGCTTAGTGGAACATCTCCAGCACCTGGTTCTGCACGCCGCGGTCCAGATAGATCAGGAGATTGCGGCAGGAAACCAGGTCGGGCCGCGAGAACGGCGGGTCGCACAGCACGTTGTGCATGGCGAACAGGATCTTCTCGCGCACGCTTTTCACCACCTCGTAGCGCGAGTCGGTCTTGACGAAAAATTGCCGCAGCGTGGAGGAGCGAACGTCGGTCATGATCGCCTCGCGATACAGTCCGGCCCGTGCCCGCGCGACGGCGCCTTCGTCGATATTGGTGGCGAACACCTGGATATTGGCTGTGGAATGTAATGCATCGCGTTGCTCGGACAGAAGCATGGCAAGCGAATAAGCTTCCTCGCCCGAGGAGCATCCCGCGACCCACGCGCGAACCTGGTCGCCGTCGACCTTGTTGTGGAACAAAGCCGGCAGCACGCCGCGTTCGAGCGACTCGAACGCTTCTCTATCGCGGAAAAAGCTGGTCACGCCAATCAGCATGTCCTTGAGCAAGGCCAAGGTTTCGCGCGGGTTATCCCGCAGCAGGTCGCGGTAGGCAATGAGGTCCGGTACACCGTTGACCTGCGGGCGCCGCTTGATCCGGCGCAGCAAGCATGGTCGCCCACTTGTAGAAACGGAAGTCGTGGCCGGTGCGGGCGCGCAACGTCGACAAAATGGACTGCAACGCAAGTTCGGCTTCACTCCGGCAGTCGGCCAGGTCGTTCGGACCCAGCGTCGTCGTGTCCAGCTCGGGCAAGGCGATGCGCTTGGCGTTGTTCAATATGTCCAGCAGCCGCTGGGGCATTTCCACCACGGGCAGTATCAGGTCGACCTGGTCCGTCAGGATCGCGTTCTGCGGCATCTCCGCGTATTCGGCGTCATTCGGTTCCTGCGCGAGCGTAACACCGCCCTTCTCCTTCACGCTGGCCATGCGCGTCGGCCAGGCTCCGGAAAAACCGATCGATAGTGACCGGCCGGCCTGCCGTGGGCTCGGCGTTGCGCGCGTTCAGGTAACCGTCCGCCATTGTCAGGCTTTTGCCCGGCGCGTCTTCTCCTGCCGGCGGCACCGTTGATGTTGTAGTTTCGCTCACTCCTGGGCCCTCGGTTCGGGGTGCTTCGATGGATTAAAAATACCACTACGCGTCCGAACAAACGCTCTTAACAGCGGCCGGGCGAAGCGGCGCTCATTATATTCACGCGGCATTTCTTGCGGACATGCAGCCACTTTTTTATTGTGTCTGGTGCGTGTGCTCACTCCATGCTCGACCACCCGGGTCGTCGAGCGCTCCGACAAACTGCCTCACTGGCGGGCTTTGCTTGCCCTTTTTGCGCGTCCTCGCCCGGTTCCTCGCCCGGTTCTTTGGAATTCAAGCTTGGGGTAGGAGCACTGGCAGATTGGCTTCAGGCGGTCCAGCCTGACTCTTTGCATCGGACAGCTCCATGGTGAGATTTCCTGGCATCGATCGGTTATTCCTGCCCCACCGTGTTTCGCTGATGCATTCGTAATGATGCATTCGTAATATAGCTGAGTAAACAGGATGTCCCTTCATAAATATGCGTCCGGGCATACACCGGATCCTCTTCCGTCAGCTCATCGAACCCGTCACTCGAAAAACAAGACTTCCTGCGGATCACCGCCGCGACGCAGCGCAGTTCACTCAAGCGGCCGCACGCATGGGCTCCGCGTGACGCGCATCGCCCGCCAGTTTGCTAACATGGATCAAGCCGCAGCCGCTGGCCGGCGCTGCCGGCGGCCCATGCAAGACATTATCGGCGCGCGCCTCGTGACCCTTATCGTGTACATCAATACTGCAGGGGCAATCAGGACAGCCACGACAACGACCTGTTCCAGATCAACGCGGCCGGCTTCCTGGTCGACATGGGTTGCGTGCTGGTCGATCACTGCAGTCATGCCATGAACGCCGCGTCCCGGATCGCGCTACAGCGGGCCATCCGCCGCATCAAGCCGGGCGACACACTGGTAGTCGCGCGCCTCGGTTACCTGGGAAGCAACATCAGCGACGCCGTGTCGACGCTCACCGCGCTGGCGGCCAACGGGCGCACGTCATTTGCCTCGACGCGGGCAAGAGCGATCTTTGTGCGAGCGGCACAGGCTCGCCGATCCGCATACTCCGCTTGACGCAGGACTGGAAGCACGATGCCAAACGCGCCCGCGCACTCGACGCGGCCGCCATTGCCAAGAAGGACGGCACGCATCAGGGACGTCCCGCCTCGCGAATCACAGCGGCAGCAAGCGCTGAAGGCGCTGGCCGCAGGCAGCACCGTGACGGCAATAGTACGAGCACTCAGCACGTCGCGCCAGACGATCATCCGCCTGCGCGACGCGGCATCGCGTAAGACCACCGCCGTGCAGTCACCGCCGGTGCAGCATTAAGCCACGGGCAGGCTTCAAGAAGGCGTCCATCTATACATTACATTAGGAACCGGCGCGTGCGTCGTTGTCCACCGGCACAACCTAGTCGGCGTTGCTGCGTTTTAGCGCGCAGGCGTATCGCCCGAAAATCGATGCTAAAGGGACCTGCACAGGCATTTATTACTTTTAGCTTTCGATACAGTGATCAAATGATTTCAGATCACCAATGTGACCGCAACATCCGGAGTGTTTTAAAACACGGGGCAACCGACACTCACCGGGATCATTGAACCTGCATTGGAGAAGCTGCTAATGGACGCCCTGGCTACAAATATTGAAACGCGCGTGAACGCCATCGACTGGCATGCGGTGGAAGAAGAACTGGATGGATTCGGCTGTGCGACGATCGAACATCTGCTCACGCCCGCGGAATGTGACGCGTTGAGTGCGCTTTATGCGCGCGACGCGCTGTACAGGAACCGCGTGGTCATGGCGCGCCACGGCTTCGGGCACGGCCGAGTACAAGTACTATGCTTATCCGCTGCCTGAGGTGATTGGCGCCTTGCGGGAAAGTGTTTATCCGCATTTCGTGGGAATCGCAAACCGGTGGAACGAGATCATGCGTATTGACACGCGTTATCCGTCGGACCACGCCGATTTTATCGATCGATGCCATGCGGCCGGGCAGCTTCGGCCCACACCGCTGATCCTCCAATACGCGCAAGGACTACAACTGCCTGCATCAGGACCTGCACGGCGAGCATGTGTTTCCGCTTCAGCTTGCCATCTTGCTGTCCGCGCCGGGACGTGACTTTACAGGCGGAGAGTTCGTGATGACCGAGCAGCGGCCGCGCATGCAGTCGCGGGCCGAAGTCGTGCCGCTAGCACAAGGGGACGCCGTGATTTTTGCCGTGCATAACCGGTCGGTGAACGGAACGCGCGGGGCTTATCGCGTGAATCTCAGGCATGGCGTAAGCCGGCTGAGATCGGGGCATAGGCATACGGTCGGCATCATTTTCCACGACGCAACCTGAGACCGGATCCCGATATGCCCCCGCAGTCAGCTATTCGTTTTCGTCGAAATAGTGGCCGAAGCGGACTTGCTTCGTCTTGATGTAGCGCTCGTTTTCCTCACGCACGGGAATGGCCAGCGCCACCCGTTCGCAGACCGGGATATCGTGCTTGAGCAAGGTATCGAACTTCGACGGATTGTTGCTCATCAAACGCACCGACCGCACGTCTAGCGCGCGCAGGATAGCCGCTGCCGAGTCGTATTCTCGCGCGTCCTCGAGCAAGCCGAGATGCAGGTTAGCGTCGACCGTGTCGTAACCCTGCTCTTGCAGCGCATACGCGCGGATCTTGTTCGCCAGCCCGATGCCGCGCCCTTCATGGCCACGCAGATACAGCAGGATGCCGCGATTTTCAGCCGCGATATAACGCATCGCGAGATCCAGTTGCTCACCGCAATCACAGCGATATGAGCCGAATACATCACCCGTGACACATTCGGAATGCAGCCGGCACAACACGGATTCACCGTGGCTGACATCGCCCATGACAAGCGTCAAATGCTCGGCGTCCGTGCTTTTCACCCGATACACATGCGACTCAAACACGCCGTAACGCGTGGGAATCGTGGCCTTCGCCACGAATTCGACACATTCTTCGTGGGCTGCTACGGCAGTGGCTGCCGGTAAATCAGAAACGTTTTTCATGTTCTCTTGTACTGCATAGGAGGGTGTAAGCCGCATGCCGCTATTTAGTCGGTAAATTTAAGCAAGAATCGGGAGCGCCCGGTCCGACATGTTAAAATGCTTGGGAAATATTTACAGCCCGCAGGCCGGAAGCCCCTATGGCCCCCTGACGAGGTGCATGAATACCCCACGTCCAGACAACTGATTTCGGCATATCAAAAGAAAAACGTATCGCTTCGTCAAAAATTCCGTGATTGGTAAAGTATGCGGCTACTTAGGCACGCCCGCTCGCTCCTGGGCGTCCGTCAACCAGCCTTTACTCTTTACCGACCTTACATGCCCCATCAAAGCCTGTGACACCCGGTTCGTTCTTCGCTCCAGCCCGCGCGCTGGTCCGCACTGCGGTTTGCACGCTTGCCGCTTTTGGCGCGCTCGCCGGCACTGCCCACGCGGCGGGTAAAACCCTGGTGTTCTGTTCGGATGGCAGTCCGGCAGGCTTCGATTCCGCGCAGTACACCACCAGCACGGACTTAGATGCCGGCGCGCACGCAGTCTACGACACCCTCGTCGAATTCCAGCGCGGTTCGCTCGATCTGGTGCCGGGTCTCGGGCGAATTCAACCGGTCGTTGCAACATCTCGAAATTTGGAGGTGTTAAATGGGGCGACCGCGGAGCTGAAGCTCGCAACAAACCGGGAGGCCAATGATGCCATCGCCGGGCAGGCCAGGTGTCA
>LGTG01000361.1 GCA_001190015.1 Candidatus Burkholderia crenata | reverse complement strand
GGTCGTCATGACGGGGCACTTTTCAACAGCCTGCTAAGTGTCAAAATGCGGTAAAAGAAGTGTCGCAGTAAGTTTCGCTTGCAAGACCGGAATTATGCGTTATAATTCGCGGTTTTTCTCTTTGTTGGAGACTCATCGCGGGCGAAGTAGGTGGGGGGGAAGCCGGTACGGGCGCTAGTTCGTACTGACAGATTCACCGGACTGCGATGGTTGGTGTGGGTTTCGTCTGCCCTTGCTGTCTGTTCTAAACCCAAGCAAGCTACCAAGGCTGACGGGACCAAGACTGACCGGGTGCGCCATGGTGGCGTAACTGGATTAAGTTGGGAAAGATAAACCATGATTCAGACCGAAACTCGGCTTGAAGTTGCTGACAACACGGGTGCACGTGAAGTGATGTGCATCAAGGTGCTCGGCGGCTCGAAGCGTCGTTATGCTAGCATTGGCGACATCATCAAGGTGACCGTCAAGGAAGCAACGCCGCGCGGACGCGTGAAGAAGGGCGAAATCTACAACGCCGTGGTCGTTCGTACGGCCAAGGGCGTGCGCCGCCAGGACGGCTCGCTGATCAAGTTCGACGGTAATGCCGCCGTACTTTTGAATGCCAAGCTCGAGCCTATCGGTACGCGTATTTTCGGACCGGTTACGCGTGAATTGCGTAGTGAACGATTTGTGAAGATCGTTTCACTCGCGCCGGAAGTGCTGTAAGGAGTCGCGATGAACAAGATTCGCAAAGGTGACGAAGTTGTGGTCACCACTGGCAAAGATAAAGGCAAGCGCGGCGTCGTGCTGTCCGTTGGCGAAGAGCGTGTGACGGTCGAGGGTATCAATCTCGTCAAGAAGCACGTCAAGCCGAATCCGATGAAGGGTACGACGGGTGGCGTGGAAGCCAAGACGATGCCGTTGCATATTTCGAACGTCGCATTGGTCGACGCGAACGGCAAGGCGTCACGTGTAGGCATCAAGGTCGAAGGCGACAAGAAGGTTCGCTTCTTGAAGTCGACCGGTACCACGCTTAGCGTCTGACGCGGAGTAAAAAATGGCACGTCTGCAAGAATTTTATAAAGAGAAGGTTGTATCCGGCCTCGTTGAGAAGTTCGGTTACAAGTCCATCATGGAAGTGCCGCGTATCACCAAGATCACCCTGAACATGGGTTTTGGTGAAGCCGTCGCCGACAAGAAGATCATCGAAAACGCCGTTGGCGACCTGACGAAGATTGCTGGCCAGAGGCCGGTTATCACAAAGGCACGCAAGGCTATCGCTGGCTTCAAGATTCGTCAGGGCTACCCGATCGGCGCGATGGTTACGCTGCGCGGCCAAGCCATGTACGAATTTCTCGATCGTTTCGTGACGGTTGCGCTTCCCCGGGTTCGTGATTTTCGCGGTGTATCGGGTCGTGCGTTCGACGGTCGCGGCAACTACAACATCGGTGTGAAAGAGCAGATCATTTTCCCCGAGATCGATTACGACAAGATCGACGCGCTTCGTGGGCTGAACATCAGCATCACGACGACCGCGAAGACTGACGATGAAGCGAAGGCACTGCTCGCCAGCTTCAAGTTCCCGTTCAGAAACTGAGGTTACCGTGGCTAAACTGGCACTGATTGAACGTGAAAAGAAACGTGCTCTCCTGGCTGCGAAGTACGCTCCCAAGCGTACGGCGCTGAAGGTGGTCATTGATGACGCGAGCAAGTCGGACGAAGAGCGTTATGCCGCTCGTCTCGAACTGCAACAACTGTCCCGCAACTCGAACCCCACTCGCAAGCGTAACCGCTGCGCGATCACGGGTCGTCCGCGTGGCACGTTCCGCAAATTCGGATTGGCACGCAGCAAGATTCGCGAAATCGCTTTTCGAGGCGAAATCCCTGGCCTGACCAAGGCGAGCTGGTAATAAGGGGATATCTAAATGAGTATGAGTGATCCTATCGCCGATATGCTGACTCGCATCCGCAATGCGCAGATGGTTGAGAAAGTATCGGTGGCAATGCCTTCGTCGAAAGTCAAGGTTGCGATTGCGCAGGTTTTGAAGGACGAAGGTTATATCGACGATTTCGCAGTGAAGTCTGAAGGTGCGAAGTCGGAATTGAAGATCGCGTTGAAGTACTACGCTGGCTGTCCGGTTATTGAGCGAATTGAACGCGTCTCGAAGCCTGGTCTGCGTGTGTATCGCGGTCGTAACGACATTTCGGTTGTGATGAACGGTCTTGGCGTTGCAATCGTGTCGACGCCCCAGGGTGTGATGACCGACCGCAAGGCGCGCCAGACCGGCGTCGGCGGCGAAGTCCTCTGCTACGTCGCTTAAGCCGAAAAGGAAAAGAAACATGTCTCGAGTAGGTAAAAGCCCGATTACGCTGCCGCAAGGCGCGGAAGTGGCCTTTAGCGGCGAAGTAATCACCGTCAAGGGCCCGCTGGGTACGATTACGCAAGCGGTCAACCCGTTTGTTACGGTAGCAAACGACAACGGTACGCTCAACTTTGCCCCGGCTGATGGAAGCCGTGATGCGAATGCGATGTCGGGCACGATGCGCGCCCTTGTGGCGAACATGGTGAATGGCGTTACGAAGGGTTTTGAGCGCAAGCTGACGCTGGTTGGCGTTGGTTATCGAGCGCAGGCGCAGGGCGACAAGCTGAATCTGTCGCTGGGTTTCTCGCATCCCGTTGTGCACGCGATGCCGGAAGGCGTCAAAGTTGAAACCCCGACGCAAACCGAAATCGTGATCAACGGGATCGACAAGCAGAAAGTTGGCCAGGTTGCTGCGGAAGTTCGCGGTTACCGTCCGCCGGAGCCCTACAAGGGCAAGGGCGTGCGCTACTTCGGCGAAGTCGTCATCCTCAAAGAAACGAAGAAGAAGTAAGGGTGCACAATCATGGATAAGACTCAATCTCGCCTGCGCCGCGCTAAACAGACGCGCGTCAAGATCGCTGAGCTGCAGGTCACACGTCTGGCTGTGCATCGCACGAACACGCATATCTATGCGCAAGTGTTCTCGCCGTGCGGCACCAAGGTGCTGGCAAGCGCGTCGACGCTCGAAGCTGAAGTGCGTGCCGAACTGGCCGACAAGACCGGTAAGGGCGGCAACGTCAACGCTGCGATCGCTGTCGGTAAACGTATTGCTGAAAAGGCCAAGGCTGCCGGCGTCGAATCTGTCGCCTTCGACCGTTCGGGTTTCCGTTACCACGGCCGCGTGAAAGCGTTGGCTGATGCGGCACGCGAAGCCGGACTCAAGTTCTAAGGGAAGAATTCGTCATGGCAAAGATGCAAGCGAATGTGAAGGCTGAAGAACGCGACGACGGCCTTCGTGAAAAGATGATCGCGGTCAACCGCGTGACCAAGGTGGTGAAGGGCGGCCGGATTCTCGGTTTTGCCGCACTGACCGTGGTTGGCGACGGTGACGGACGCATCGGCATGGGCAAGGGCAAAGCGAAGGAAGTTCCGGTTGCTGTTCAAAAGGCAATGGAACAAGCACGCCGCAACATGTTCAAGGTGCCGTTGAAGAACGGTACGCTGCAACACGAAGTGCACGGTAAGCACGGCGCATCCGCAGTCCTCCTGGCTCCGGCCAAGGACGGTACGGGTGTTATCGCCGGCGGCCCGATGCGGGCAGTGTTCGACGTGATGGGCGTTCAAAACGTTGTGGCGAAGAGCCACGGTTCGACGAATCCGTACAACCTCGTTCGTGCAACGTTCGACGGTCTGCGCAAGCAGTACACGCCGGGTGATATCGCAGCGAAGCGCGGCAAGTCCGTCGAAGATATTTTGGGCTAAGCCAGGTTGGTCACCATGTCTGATAAAACTGTCAAGGTTCAGCTCGTGAAGAGCCTGATTGGGACCCGTGAAACGCATCGTGCAACGGTGCGTGGTCTGGGCCTGCGCCGACTCAACTCGGTTAGCGAACTGCAGGACACGCCGGCGGTGCGCGGGATGATCAACAAGGTCTCGTACCTTGTCAAAGTCCTCAGGTAAGTGGCTGACCAAGGATCAAGGAGTTGAATATGGATTTGAATAACCTTAAGCCGGCAGAAGGCGCGAAGCACGCAAAACGTCGCGTTGGCCGCGGTATCGGTTCCGGCCTGGGCAAGACTGCAGGTCGCGGTCACAAGGGTCAGAAATCGCGTTCGGGCGGCTTTCATAAAGTCGGCTTCGAAGGCGGTCAGATGCCTCTGCAACGTCGCCTGCCGAAGCGTGGTTTCAGCTCGCTGACGCATGAGTTCGTTGGCGAAGTGCGTTTGTCGGATCTCGAGAAGCTGCCGGTCGACGAAATCGATTTGTTGGCTTTGAAGCAAGCCGGTCTGCTCGGCGTGCTCTTTACGAGCGCACGGATTATCAAGACGGGCGAGCTGACGCGCAAGATCACGGTCAAGGGCCTCGTTGCTACGAAGGGTGCCCGTGCTGCGATTGAAGCCGCCGGCGGCTCGGTCGCTGAGTAACGATCGCGTGTTGTCGTTGTTAGCGAAAGCATCGGAGAAGGTTCTTGGCTAATAGCCCGAGTCTCGCAAAATCCGGTCGAAGTTCTGCGAAGTTCGGCGATCTACGTCGGCGTGCAATGTTCTTGCTGCTGGCGCTGATCGTCTACCGTATCGGTGTACATATTCCGGTGCCGGGTATCGACCCGGATCAGCTGGCGAAGCTCTTCCAGAGCCAGTCAGGCGGCATTCTTGGCATGTTCAACATGTTCTCGGGTGGTGCACTGTCCAGGTTCACGATCTTCGCGCTTGGGATCATGCCGTACATCTCGGCGTCGATCATTATGCAGCTGCTGTCGATCGTTTCGCCGCAAATGGAAGCGCTGAAGAAAGAAGGGCAGGCTGGGCAGCGGAAGATTACGCAGTACACGCGTTACTTCACGGTTGTTTTGGCTACGTTTCAAGCATTTGGTATTGCAGTGGCGCTGGAAAATCAAGCTGGGCTCGTTATTGACCCAGGCATGGTGTTCCGGTTGACGACAGTCGTGACTCTGGTGACCGGCACGATGTTCCTGATGTGGCTGGGTGAGCAGATCACGGAGCGCGGACTGGGCAACGGTATCTCGATCGTCATTTTCGGTGGTATTGCGGCGGGTTTCCCGAACGCAATCGGTGGTCTCTTCGAACTGGTTCGCACCGGCTCCATGGGTATCATCTCGGCGATCATTGTCGTCGTGCTGATTGCGGCGGTCACGTTCGTGGTGGTGTTCATCGAACGCGGTCAGCGCAAGATCCTCGTGAACTACGCCAAGCGTCAGGTCGGAAACAAGATTTATGGCGGTCAGTCGTCGCATTTGCCGCTGAAGTTGAATATGTCGGGCGTGATTCCACCGATTTTCGCGTCGTCGATCATCCTGTTCCCGGCAACTATCCTGAATTGGTTTAGTTCGGGTACTCGGCCCGACTGGTTTGCGGACACGCTGCACGGTGTTGCTGAGGCTCTTAAGCCTGGTCAACCGGTGTATGTGTTGTTGTACGCAATGGCGATCGTTTTCTTCTGCTTCTTCTACACCGCATTGGTGTTCAACAGCAGAGAGACGGCCGACAACTTGAAGAAAAGCGGTGCCTTCGTTCCCGGGATTCGTCCTGGTGACCAGACGGCTCGGTATATCGATCGGATCCTCACGCGTTTGACGCTGGCCGGTGCGATCTACATCGTGTTCGTTTGCTTGCTGCCGGAATTTCTGGTGCTGCGTTGGAACGTACCGTTTTATTTCGGTGGAACGTCGCTGCTGATCATTGTCGTGGTCACTATGGATTTCATGGCGCAGGTGCAGTCCTACGTTATGTCGCTACAGTATGAATCGTTGCTCAAGAAGGCCAACTTCAAAGGCAGTAACTTTCCTATGCGCTAGTAAGGACTATGGCCAAAGAGATGCAGGGTGAGGTGGTGGAAAATCTTCCCAATGCTACTTTCCGGGTTAGGTTGGAAAATGGCCATGTGGTTCTTGGGCACATATCCTGGAAGAATACGGATGCATTACATCCGTATTCTTCCAGGCGACAAGGTAACGGTTGAATTGACGCCTTACGATCTGTCTCGTGCACGGATTGTGTTCCGGGCGAAGTGATTTGAAAAAAGGGTAATATCATGAAAGTGATGGCATCGGTTAAGCGTATTTGCCGCAATTGCAAGATCATCAAGCGCAAGGGCGTTGTGCGCGTGATTTGCGGCTCTGATCCGCGCCACAAACAGCGTCAAGGCTGAACGCCGCGCTTTTGCTTGCGCTTTTTGTTTGAGGAAAAACAATGGTTCGTATCGCAGGGGTTAACATCCCGAATCACCAGCATACTGAAATCGGCCTCACGGCAATTTTCGGTGTAGGTCGCACGCGCGCTCGCGACATTTGCATGGCGTCTGGTGTGGAATTTTCGAAGAAGGTCAAAGACCTCACTGACGCAGACCTCGAAAAGCTGCGAGAAGAAGTGGGTAAGTTCATCGTCGAAGGCGACCTGCGTCGTGAAGTGACGATGAACATCAAGCGCCTGATGGACTTGGGCTGCTACCGTGGCGTGCGCCATCGCAAGGGCTTGCCCATGCGTGGTCAGCGTACACGTACGAATGCCCGTACCCGTAAGGGTCCGCGTTGTGCAACGCAATCGCTTAAGAAGTAAGCCGAATTGATAGTTACAGGAAAACGTAATGGCTAAGGCTTCGAACAACTCCGCGGCGCAACGCGTTCGCAAGAAGGTAAAGAAGAACGTCGCCGAGGGCGTAGTTCACGTTCACGCGTCGTTCAACAACACCATCATTACGATCACCGATCGCCAAGGCAATGCATTCGTTTGGGCAACGTCGGGTGGCCAGGGCTTCAAGGGTTCGCGTAAATCGACTCCCTTTGCTGCCCAGGTCGCAGCCGAATCGGCTGGTCGCGTGGCGATAGAATACGGAGTGAAGAACCTCGAAGTGCGGATCAAGGGCCCCGGTCCTGGCCGTGAATCGGCGGTGCGTGCGCTGCATGGTCTTGGCATCAAGATCACCGCAATCTCCGACGTGACGCCGGTCCCGCACAACGGTTGCCGTCCGCCGAAGCTTCGTCGTATCTAAGGCGCCGCGTAGCCCCTTGACCTGTTGGCGCTCGCGCGTCGACAGGTTGTTTGCGTTATGGAATTAGTATTAAGAATACTGACTAAGCCCACCGTTCGATCCGTTGAGTTCGAACTAGCGCGAATGTATTCCGCGTGATCAATTATTAAGGATGCAAAGTGGCACGTTATATCGGTCCTAAAGCAAAGCTGTCCCGCCGTGAAGGTACTGATCTTTTCCTGAAGAGCGCACGCCGTTCGCTCGCTGACAAGTGCAAGCTCGATAGCAAGCCGGGTCAGCATGGCCGCACGTCTGGCGCTCGTACGTCCGACTACGGTACGCAGTTGCGTGAAAAGCAAAAAGTGAAGCGTATTTACGGCGTGCTCGAACGTCAGTTCCGTCGTTACTTCGCTGAAGCTGATCGTCGCAAGGGCCCGACGGGTGAAAACCTGCTGCAATTGCTCGAGTCGCGTCTCGACAACGTTGTGTATCGCATGGGCTTTGGCTCGACGCGCGCTGAAGCACGTCAGCTGGTCGGTCACAAGTCGATCACGGTGAACGGTGTCGTGAACAACATCCCGTCGGTGCAAGTCAAGGCAGGTGATGTGGTTGCGGTTCGCGAACAGTCGAAGAAGCAAGTGCGGATTCTGGAAGCGCTTAACCTGGCTGAACAAGGCGGAATGCCGAGCTGGGTTTCTGTCGAGGCTAAGAAGTTCGAAGGCACGTTCAAGTCGATGCCGGAACGTAGCGATATCGCTGGCGACATCAACGAAAGCCTGCTCGTCGAATTGTATTCGCGGTAAATCGGATTAACGGCCGGGGAGCCCTGATTGCCGAAGGCAAGGGGTTACTTCGAAGGGGTTACTTCGGCTGTTTATTTTCGGGTTGTCACCGGTCAGCCTTATTGGCGTAACGAGCCGAGGGTATTGAAAAGGAAAACCTATGCAAACCAGTTTGTTAAAGCCCAAGATTATTGCAGTCGAATCGCTTGGCGACAGTCACGCGAAAGTGGACATGGAGCCGTTCGAACGCGGTTATGGTCACACCTTGGGCAACGCGCTTCGGCGTGTGCTGTTGTCGTCGATGATTGGTTATGCGCCGACCGAAGTGACGATTGCTGGCGTCGTGCATGAATATTCTACGCTCGACGGCGTGCAAGAAGATGTGGTCAACCTGCTGTTGAATTTGAAGGGCGTCGTTTTCAAGCTGCATAACCGCGACGGAGTCACGGTCACGCTGCGCAAGGAAGGCGAAGGCGTTGTCACGGCCGGCGATATCGAACTCGCTCACGATTGCGAAGTCATCAATCCGGGTCACGTGATTGCGCATCTGTCGAAGGGCGGCAAGCTCGACGTTCAGATCAAGATTGAAAAGGGCCGCGGCTATGTGCCGGGCAACGTGCGCTGTTATGGCGAAGATTCGGCGAAGATCATTGGCCGTATCGTGCTGGACGCGTCGTTCTCGCCGGTTCTCCGTGTGAGCTACGCCGTTGAAAGCGCTCGCGTTGAGCAGCGTACCGACCTCGACAAGCTCGTGATGAACATTGAAACCAACGGCGTGATTTCGCCCGAGGAAGCAATTCGTCAATCGGCTCGTATCCTGGTCGACCAGTTGTCGGTGTTCGCCGCGCTGGAAGGCACGGAAGCAGCGGCAGAGGCACCGTCGCGCGCGCCGCAGATCGATCCGATCCTGTTGCGTCCGGTGGACGATCTCGAACTGACGGTTCGTTCGGCGAACTGCCTGAAGGCCGAGAACATCTATTACATCGGCGATTTGATTCAGCGCACGGAAAACGAATTGCTCAAGACGCCTAATCTCGGTCGCAAGTCGCTGAACGAGATCAAGGAAGTCCTGGCTTCGCGTGGTCTGACGTTGGGTATGAAGCTCGAAAACTGGCCGCCGGCTGGTCTCGACAAGTAAGTTTCAAGCAGTGGGCGAATTCAACCGATCGTTGCAACATCTCGAAATTTGGAGGTGTTAAATGGGGCGACCGCGGGGTTGGGGCTCGCAACAAACCGGGAGGCCGATGATGCCATCGCCGGGCAGGCC
>LGTG01000030.1 GCA_001190015.1 Candidatus Burkholderia crenata | reverse complement strand
CCCCCCCCCCCCCCCCCCCCCCCCCCCCCCAGATGTGTCCGCGCGCCATGGTCCAGGCCACGATGGTGACGAGCTTCGCGCTTGCGCATACCCAATCAATTTCGCGACCACCTCGTCGCCGGCCAGCGTCACCGTCTCGGCTCCCAGTTCGCCGGCGAGCTTGAGCGCGGCGAGCGTGCGTTCGCGACGGGCGTCGGAGAGTTTCTGCGGTCTCGGGGTTTCGACATACACCGCGATCCAGTCCAAACGCAGGCTTGCCGCGGCGCGCGCGAGCGTAGGCGCTTCCGGCCCCGGTCCAATGCACACCACCAGCCGGTCGCGCGCCTGGCAGATCCTGTCGATAGAACGATCCGCGCGGTATTCGCGCATCTGGGCATCGACGCGATCCGCCGTGCGCCGCAGCGCCAGTTCGCGCAGCGCGATCAGGTTGCCCTTGAGAAATTGCGGACTGCATGTTCCACCTGCTGCGGCATGCAAACCTTCCCGTGGCGCAGCCTTTAAAGCAGCTCCTCGGGCGGGAGATCAACCAGCGTCTTCATCGGCCTCATCCGGCACGCGATCCGGAACCGTCTCGAATAGGCGGATCTGCGTAATCTGGCCCACGATATCGTTCAGGCTTTCTAGATGCTGGACATTGACCGTGGTGTACACGTCAATACCCACGTCCAGCAGTTCATGCACGTCCTGCCAGCGCTTCAGATGACGTGCGCCCGGGACATTCGAATGAGCAAGTTCATCAACAAGCACAAGCGGCGGGTGACGCTGAAGCGTTGCGTCGAGATCGAACTCCTGGGAGCGCATGGCCTCGGTACATCATGTTCGCCAACGGCAGTTGTTCGAGGTTTTCCAGTAACACGCGGCCGTTTCACTTCTGCCGTGCGTTTCCACTATGCCGGCAACCACGTCATCGCCCTGCTGCTTCCTGCTGCGCGCCGCAAGCAGCATGGTGTAGGTTTTGCCCACTCCTGCTGACGCGCCAAAGAATATCTTCAGCCGTCCGCAATGACGCTTCTCTTCTTCTCTTTGCAACTTTCCGAGTAGCTCGTCTGGGTTTGGGCGGTTCATTTTTTAGCTTCTTGGAGCCATCGCATCCTGGGCGAAGGCCTGTTTCTTTGCTTCGACATAAACATACTGACACGCAGCTTTCCCAGTATGACGAGCCGGTACGCTTTGTGTTTCCGGCGTCGGGTCCGATATTGGGTTCACTGCCGGGTTTTCCCCAGGTATTGAGCAATGGCCCGAACAATTAAGCGCGCCAGCATAAAAGGCGGCTCAAAGATCGGGAGGCAGACGTAAAGAATGTGTAAATAAAGCGGAGAAAGACCCTCGCAGCGAGGTTTTTGCGGTGGTCTTGCTGCGGGTGTTTTAATCATGCAGGTCGCAGGCGTCCAGTCCGATGCGTCACCCGCGGACTACTTTATTCGCCTTGATTCGTCCGGACCGCAAGGGACGGCGCGGCATGAAAGAACGTCGCGCTCTTCGCGCCCCGCCTCACGCTCTCAAGGCAGGAAAATCGTCGATCCCGTGGTCCGGCGCGCCTCCAGATCTTCGTGCGCCTTTGCGGCTTCGGCCAGCGGATACCGCTGCCGCACGCTCGTCTTTACCTGGCCTGTGCTCAACACATTGAACAGTTCGCCCGTCATCTCCTCAAGATCGCTGCGTTTGGCGATGTAGCTGAACAACGTGGGCCGCGTGAAATAAAGCGAACCACGTCCGGCAAACTCGGACGAATCGATAGGTGGCAACGGCCCCGATGTATTGCCGAAACTCACAAACATGCCCAACGGTGCAAGACAGTCGAGCGATGCCGTATAGGTGTCCTTGCCGATCGAATCGTAGACTACCGGCACGCCCGCGCCGTTTGTGATCTCGCGCACCCGCTTCGTGAAGTCCTCGCGGGTATAGACTATTGGATGATCGCAGTCGTGCGCCTTCGCGAGTTCGGCCTTCTCGTCCGATCCAACGGTGCCGATCACCGTCGCCCCAAGCGCCTTGGCCCACTGGCACGCGAGCATACCTACGCCACCCGCCGCCGCGTGGATCAGGATCGTATCGCCGGCTTTCACGCAATACGTCCGTCGCAGCAGATATTGTGCAGTCAGACCCTGCAACATCACTGACGCCGCATCCTCGTACGCAATTGCATCGGGCAGGCGCACGACATATTGCGCCGACATCACCCGTTCCTCCGCGTGGGCGCCCGGCGGCCGCGACGCGTAGGCCACCCGTTCGCCAACCTTGAAATTCGTCACGCCCTTACCCACCGCGGTCACTTCGCCTGCCGCTTCCATGCCAATACCGCCAGGTAGCGGCATGGAGTATAGCCCGGTGCGGCAGTAAACGTCGATGTAATTCAATCCGACCGCATGATGCTTCACCCGAATCTCGCCCTTGCCCGGCTCGCCCACTTCGACGTCGACCCATTTCATCACTTCCGGGCCACCGGTTTTATCGAATCGAATTGCCTTTGTCACCTTTGTCTCCTGTTGCCGGCTTCAGCCGGTCGCTATGCAGAACAGCTTAAACCCGGCTTAAATGTAGCTTTAAATCATCAAGAATCATGCGTGCCGTCGCAAGGTTCGTCCCGCACGCCACGTTGTGGACGTCACACGCGCGCACCAGTGCGTTGATATCCGGCTCGTGCGGTTGCGGCGTCATGGGGTCGCGCAAGAAAATCACCACGTCGACCCGCCCATCCGCCAGCGCGGCGCCAATCTGCAGATCGCCGCCGAACGGTCCGGAGAGCTTGCGCACGACCTCCAGTCCGTGGGCTGCCGCAATCCGCGCACCGGTCGTGCCGGTCGCTACCAACCAGCACTGAGCCAGCGTGACCGCGAATTCGCCGGCCAGGGCCACGATGTCATCTTTCTTCATGTCGTGCGCGATCAGCGCGACGCGTGGGGTCATCGGATGGCTCCCGGTTGAGATGTTTATAGGATTCGATGATCAATACGTGCCCGGATAAGCACCGCCGTCGACCAGCAGGTTCTGCCCCGTGATATAGCCCGCATGGACGCTGCACAGATATGCGCACGCCTTGGCCGAACTCCTCGGGCCGTGCCCGAACCGGCCCGCCGGCAGCTTGGTCATGCGGCGCTTCTTGGCCTCTTCCACCGAAATATTGTTCGCCTTCGCGTCCGCCTGGAACTTAGTGACGAGACGGTCGGTATCGAAGGAGCCCGGCAGCAGGTTGTTGATGGTGATACCGCTGGCCGCGACCTTGCGCGACAAACCCGCGATAAAAACCCGTCAACCCGGAACGCGCGCCGTTCGAGAGGCCCAGTACGTCGATCGGCGCCTTCACCGACGAACTCGTGATATTCACGATTCGTCCGAAGCCACGTTCAATCATGCCGTCGAGCGTCTTCCTGATCAGTTCGATCGGCGTCAGCATGTTCGAATCAAGCGCCTTGATCCAGTCGTCACGCGAGAATTGCCGAAAGTCCCCCGGCGGCCCACCGGCATTATTCACCAGAATGTCCGGCGCGGGGCACGCGGCCAGCGCCTCGGCGTGGTCTTCGGCCGTGGTGATGTCGCACGCTACCGCCGTCACATTCACCCCAAAGTTTGAACGGAGATGCTCGGCCGTGGCCTCGAGCGGTCCTGCCGTGCGCGCCACGAGATTGACACCCTCTGCCGCTAGCGCCTCGACACAACCGCGTTCCAAACCCTTGCTGGCCGCGCATGTCCATTGCTGTCCCTTCTTTCTGGTTGCCCGCGTTCAAACCGGTTGAAACGATTAAAACCGGGGTAATGAAGTCTCGTGCCAAATCCTGGTCCACGGTCCGTTCGTACGGACCGCGTGATGCAATTCTAGAAGAATGAGGGATCGGACGTCGGCCGCGCAATAGACCGGACGGCGTATCGCCCGCAAACAAACTCTGCTTTAGGCACGCCTAATTTGGGTAAACTGGCGCCATTGCTTGAGCGCAGCCATGGAAAACCGCCTTGCTGGCGGAAGAGACACGGCTTCAGAACCGAACGAATCACCCGATTCACTCGAATCCACACTTAATGCCGCCGCAACCGCGCGAATTCCATGAAACAGGACAGCCGCTTTCCCAATCTCTTCCATCCTCAGCCACCCGCTGATCCAGCACAAGCTGACGCACATGCGGGACAAGGGCACGTCCACGCGCACGTTCCGCGAGTTGCTGCCCGAGATCACACTGTTGATGGGTTATGTGATCACCCGCAACCTGTCGCTGACCACGAAGCGCGTCGAAACCCCGCTGGTCACCGCCGACTCGCCCGTGATCGCCGGCAAGAAGCTGGCTATCGTGCTGGGCCTGGGTGACGCGGGCGGCCGGCTGTTCGGCACGAAGAACTGACACGGGACCGAAGCGCGGGCACAGGGACATGAAAGGGACGCGCGCACCGTCAGAGCAAGGCCAAAGCCTGCCGAACCGGCGCGCCATGATAAAATTCGGGTCCGCCAAATGAGAGCGGTTCGCGCGTTAAATGATTGGCTGGCGTCTGAGTTGGCCCCTGGGCCGGCGTCATTCGGCCGGCGGCAGGTTGTCGGCGGCTGAGTTGTCTGGTCGATCCGCAGGTTTGTAGAATCGCGGATTATCAGAGCCAGCCCGGCCCCGCAGAACCTCAAAAACAGGGCGTGCGCCGTGCCACGCCTTGCCATTTAAGCCCGGCAACCATGCAGCGCAAACATAAAATGCCGGCCGGCGAAAAACGCCGTATCTGGCGGCATTATTGACACACAGGCGTGCGAGAAAAGCTTGCGCGCGATGGAGAAAGGTATGGCGGGTCATTCAAAATGGGCCAACATCAAGCATAAGAAAGCAGCAACCGACGCCAAGCGTGGCAAGGTCTGGACGCGTCTTATCAAGGAAATTCAGGTGGCTGCGCGCATGGGCGGCGGAGAAATGGACACGAACCCGCGCCTGCGGCTCTCCGTCGAAAAGGCCTACGACGCCAACATGCCTAAAGACAACATCAACCGCGCGATCCAGCGCGGCGTGGGTGGTGGTGTCGACGGCGCGACGTATGAAGAAATTCGCTACGAAGGCTACGGTATCGGCGGCGCGGCGATCATCGTGGACACCATGACGGACAACCGTACCCGGACTGTCGCGGAAGTCCGCCATGCTTTCTCCACGTTCGGCGGCAACATGGGCACGGACGGCTCGGTGGCGTTCATGTTCGATCACGTCGGTCAGTTCCTGTTCGCTCCCGGCACGTCCGAAGACAAGCTGATGGAAGCGGCGCTCGAAGCAGGTGCGGACGACATGGTAACGAACGACGACGGCAGCATTGAGGCGGTTTGCCCGGCCAACGACTTCCAGAAGGTAAAAGACGCGCTGCAAGCCGCAGGTTTCAAGACCGAAGTGGCCGAAGTCATCATGAAACCGCAGACCAAGGTCGAGTTCATCGGCGAGGACGCGGCAAAAATGCAGAAATTGCTCGACGCTCTGGAAAATCTGGACGACGTGCAAGAAGTTTACACCAACGCGACTATCGACGTGGAATGATCGCCGGGTAACTCGGCCAGCGGTCCGCCGCGCCGCCCGGGCTTGCCTGGGCGCCGTGACCACGGGATGTGCGCGAAGGAACGCCGGACACGCCGGCAGCCGTTTCTGGCTCGATTGGTGCATGCGCAAAGGGCGCGCTTCAGGCGATTGTTTGGACAACGGAACCCGGACGAGTGCGCAGGCGAATGCGGCGATGGTCATGCGTGAACGTAAACCCGTGGACTTACCCGTCATGTGAAAGCCAAACCGGCCCGTGAGTTGAAATGCGGGCCTGAAATACAGGCCAGATACAGTCGTTGAGGTGGGCCGAACCTGGCTGGAAGCCGCATTTGATAGTCGGGAAGTTGCATGACGCAGCCGCGTGATGGCGCGAACCACTTCCCCGTGCCAACAACGCACCCACCGGGAATTCGGCAGACGTCCGGCAAAAACCCGGCGCACGGCAAAGCAGATATCCGCGGATCAGGCACGGCGGACCAGTTTAAAACGGTTAGAATCGGTTCACACCGATTCTAACCGGCCCGCCCTCCTGCCGCCATGAATTTCTTAAGATCTTCGAGGATTTAAATGAAGTTACTCGTCGTCGGTTCCGGCGGTCGCGAACATGCGCTCGCGTGGAAACTCGCGCAGTCGCCGCGCGTGCAGATGGTTTATGTCGCGCCGGGTAACGGCGGCACTGCTCAGGACGAACGTCTGCTCAATGTCGACATCACCGATCCTGCCGCACTCGCCGATTTCGCCGAGAAAGAGCAGATTGCGCTGACCGTGGTCGGCCCCGAAGGTCCGCTCGCGGCCGGTATCGTCAATCTGTTCCGCTCACGCGGCCTGAAGATTTTCGGCCCGACCAAGGAAGCCGCACAGCTGGAAAGCTCGAAGGATTTCGCGAAGGCGTTCATGAAACGCCACGCTATTCCAACGGCCGAATACGAAACGTTCACCGACATCGCCGCGGCCCACGCGTATCTCGACACGAAAAGTGTGCCCATCGTCATCAAGGCGGACGGACTCGCAGCCGGTAAGGGCGTGGTCTTGGCAACAACGCTGGAAGAAGCGCACGCAGCCGTCGATTCCATGCTGGCCGACAACAAATTGGGCGACGCCGGTGCGCGCGTGGTGATCGAAGAATTCCTGGACGGCGAGGAAGCGAGTTTTATCGTGATGGTGGACGGAAAACACGTGTTGGCGCTGGCGTCGAGCCAGGACCACAAGCGTCTGCTCGACGGCGACAGGGGTCCGAACACCGGCGGCATGGGTGCTTATTCACCCGCACCTATCGTGACGCCGCAACTGCACGCCCGCGTGATGCGCGAAATCATCCTGCCGACGGTGCGTGGCATGGAACAGGAAGGCATCCGCTACACCGGTTTCCTGTATGCCGGCCTGATGATCGACTCGCACGGCAACCCGAAAACACTCGAGTTCAATTGCCGCATGGGTGATCCGGAAACGCAACCGATCATGGCGCGTCTCAAGGGCGATTTCTCGAAGGTAGTGGAACTGGCGATTGCCGGAACCCTGGCGACGGCGGAGATCGAATGGGACCGTCGTACGGCGTTCAGCGTCGTGCTGGCCGCGCACAATTACCCCGACACGCCGCGCAAGGGCGACCGGATCAACGGCATTCCTCCGGAGACGCCGGAAGCCGTGACATTCCATGCCGGCACCACGCTGGAAAACGGCAAGCTCAGTACATCGGGCGGACGCGTGCTTTGCGTGGTGGGTTTGTCGGACTCGGTGCGTGGCGCGCAGTCCGTCGTCTACGATACGATCAATCAGATCGCGTTCGACGGCATGCAGTATCGGCGGGACATTGGTTATCGGGCACTGAACCGCAAAGCCGCGGATCGGCAAAGCTGAAGCGAAGCCCCGCTGCTACGGTACGGCGACGGGATAAAGTGACCGGGTAACGTGGTCAGAAACCGTCGCCGGAAATGCGACAACGCAGCAAATTGAGCAACGCACTGGTGGACCTTCGCGTCCGGCAGTGCGTTTTAGAAGGAATGCACATAGGGCCGGTAATTTGGGCTGAACCAAGGTTCGCTCACTCCGTGCCCTTTTTCCGCAAGCCGTAAAACCGTTCAAGATGACCGCTCCAACCTACGACGTACAAGCTGTCCGCACTTATTTGACCGGTTTGCAAAAGCAGATCGCGCAGAAGCTTGGCGCGTTCGACAACGCTGAATTTTCCATCGATTCCTGGCAGCGCGGTCCGGAAGAACGGTTGCGCGGGGGCGGCAACACACGGATTCTTGAAGGCGGCCAGTTTTTCGAACGCGGCGGCATCGGTTTCTCGGATGTAGCCGGCGACGCTTTGCCGGCCTCCGCGAACGCCGTGCGTCCACAGCTTGCCGGGCACGGGTTTGAAGCCATGGGCGTGTCGCTTGTCATGCATCCGCGCAATCCGCACTGCCCCACCGTGCACATGAACGTGCGCTTGCTGATCGCGACGAAAGCGGGCGAAGCACCGATTTTTTGGTTTGGCGGCGGCATGGACCTCACACCTTATTATGGCTACGAGGAAGACGCGCGGCATTTTCACGGCGTCTGCCGGGACGCGCTGGCACCCTTCGGCACGGATCTGTACCAGCGTTTTAAGAAATGGTGCGACGAGTATTTTTATCTCAAGCATCGCAATGAATCGCGTGGGATCGGCGGGATTTTCTTCGACGACTTCTCGGAACCCGGTTTCGACGAATCGTTTGCCATGATGCGCAGCGTCGGCGACAGCTTCCTGGCCGCATATCTGCCGATCATCGAACGCCGTCGGGACACGCCTTACGGCGAAGCGCAGCGGGAATTCCAGACGTACCGGCGCAGCCGGTACGTGGAATTCAACCTCGTCTTCGACCGGGGCACGCTGTTCGGGCTGCAAAGCGGTGGCCGTACGGAGTCCATCCTGATGTCCATGCCACCCGCCGTGACGTGGCGCTACGACTGGAAACCGGAGCCGGGCACACCTGAAGCGCGCCTCTACTCTGACTTCCTGGTAGCACGAGAGTGGCTATAAAAAAGCTGCGAAAAAGTCACGAAAGCGCTATGAAAGAGCTGCGGACCACAAGTCCTGATCACTGTACCTGTTGCAATCTGTTCCCGAAGAGGACCGTCCACTGAAATCGAACCGCCCTTGCGCTCGACGTGTCGGTTTGCTGGGCGGCACGTTCGACCCGATTCACGACGCGCATTTGACCCTTGCGCGCCGTTTCGCCGAGTTGCTCGACCTGACCGAACTCGTGCTGTTGCCGGCCGGCCAGCCGTGGCAGAAAAAGGACGTAACCGCGACGCATCACCGGCTTGCCATGACCCGTGCAGCGGCGGATTCGCTGCATGCGGAAGGGCTGCAAGTCACCGTCGCCACCGATGAAATCGACCATGACGGCCCGACTTACACTGTGGAGACGCTGGCTCGCTGGCGCGCACGGGAAGGCGCGGACGCGTCGCTGGCGCTTTTGATCGGCGCCGACCAGCTCGTGCACCTGGATTCATGGCGCGATTGGAAACGCCTGTTCAAATTTGCGCACGTCTGCGTGGAAACGCGTGCGGGTTTCGACGTCGCGACGGTTTCTCCTGCCGTGGCCGCGGAAATTGCCGCGCGCAGCGCCTCGGCTGAGGTGCTGCAATCCACGCCGCACGGCCATCTGCTGATTGATTCTGCGCTGGAGCTGGAAGTGTCGGCGACCGAGATCCGCGAGCAGTTGGGAGAACGCCTGCGAGCACACGCGGCGGGTGAGATAAACGCCGAGAGTCATGTACCGTCGGCCGTATGGGACTATATTGTTCAACATCACTTGTATTTGTATCATCGGTAAAAATATGGAAATTCAAAAGCTTCAACGCGCGATCATCGACGGTCTCGAAGACGTCAAGGCGCAGGACATCAAGGTGTTCAACACCTCCCACCGGACCGCCCTCTTCGACCGTGTCATCGTCGCGAGCGGCACGTCGAATCGTCAGACCAAGGCGCTGGCCAACAGCGTGCGCGACAAGGTCAAGGGGCTGGGCGGCGACGTCATCAGCACCGAAGGTGAGGAGGTCGGCGAGTGGGTGCTGGTCGATTGCGGCGACGCAGTCGTCCATATCCTCCAACCGGCGCTGCGCCAGTACTACAACCTCGAAGAGGTTTGGGGCGATAAACCCGTGCGCGTAAAGCTGTAAAGCTCGAGTGGCTTCAGCGGCGCCCAGGTAAGCGTGTCGGACGACGACGAAGACGACGAGCCCGCCGCCAAGCCGGCTCGCAAAACCACGCGCCGCTGACGCGGGCCGTGCGCGTTCGTCGCACCATCACGGCGCGGACGTAGGATGTAGTGCGGATCAAGCGCGTTGCAATGCCGCCATGAAACTTCATATCATTGCGGTCGGCCACAAGATGCCCGACTGGATTGCGACCGGCTTCGACGAGTATGCGAAACGCATGCCGCCCGAGCTGCGCATTGAATTGCGCGAGATCAAGCCTGAACAGCGTTCATCGGGACGTAACGCCGAGAGCGTGATGGCCGCCGAACGCCTGCAAATCGAAGCGGCGCTGCCCAAAAATGCGCGGCTTGTCGCGCTGGACGAACGCGGCCGTAACTGGACCACCATGCAACTCGCCGGCGCCTTGCCGGACTGGCAGCAGGATGGCCGTGACGTGGCGTTCGTGATTGGCGGAGCCGACGGTCTCGACCCACAGGTCAAGGGGCGTGCCGAAGTCCTGCTGCGTGTTTCAAGTCTCACGCTGCCGCACGGCATGGTCCGCATGCTGCTTGCCGAACAGCCTATCGCGCCTCGAGCATCACGCAGAATCATCCCTATCATCGCGCGTAAGCGTGGCACCGAGCTTGCAATTACCCATATTTTTCGGCGAGTTCGAAACCGAGCAGGATATCTGTAAGCCTTACCAATCCTCGCCAGACAACGATATTGCCCGGAGGAGGATCATTGGCTCGGGCCAGATAGCCACCCAGTTGGGCAAGTTTGACGGTATAACGTGTAAGGGGTTCGGCGGTTGAAGTCTTCGCGGTATCTTTAACCAACTGATCAAGCAGCTGGATTTT
>LGTG01000360.1 GCA_001190015.1 Candidatus Burkholderia crenata | reverse complement strand
ATTTCGAGATGTTGCAACGACCGGTTGAATTCGCCCTGTTCTTCTCGATCGGTGATATCTTAGTAAATGCATACTGCATAGAATAGAAACGATCTGTTCAGGACATCTGGGCTTGAAGCCTCAATCAGGCCGGGCTTTTTCGCCGCATCGAATAAAAAAGCGCGGCCGGCCGAAAGCCTCCGCGCACTTTTCAGGACTTACCGCAGACCTTAGCGCTGCGCGTAATCGATCCGTTCCACACCACCCGGCGTTCCAAGCAGGCATACATTTGCACCGCGCGCCGCGAACAATCCCACCGTCACCACGCCCGGCCACCCATTGAGTTGTGCTTCGAGCGCAAGCGGATCGGTGATCTTCAACGTCTTCACATCGATGATCTCATTGCCGTTGTCAGTGATAAACGACGAGTTGTCCTGCTTCACCCGCAGCACCGGAACACCACCCAATGCCGTGATGCGCCGGCCGATAGCCGTGCGTGCCATCGGCACGACTTCAATGGGCAAGGGGAACGTCCCAAGCACCTCGACGCGCTTGCTTGCGTCCGCGATGCAGACAAACACGTCCGCCACCGAAGCCACGATCTTCTCGCGCGTGAGCGCCCCGCCGCCGCCTTTGATCATCGCACCGTGCGAATCGATTTCGTCAGCGCCGTCCACATACACAGGCAACGATTCGATCTCGTTCAACTCCAGAACCTTGAAACCATGTGCTTCGAGTCGAGCGGTAGTAGCAAGCGAGCTGGATACCACCCCGCGATACCGCGACTTCGTACTGGCGATGGCGTCGATGAAACAGTTTGCCGTCGTGCCCGTGCCGACGCCGATCACCGCGCCTTCGGGTACGTTGGCGTGGACATCAGCGGCCGCTTCGGCGACAACCAGTTGCTTCAGTTCGTCTTGGGTCATGGCCAGGTTGACAGCGTAAGAGAGGAAACCTTAATTCTAGCTGAGCGCGGCAACGGCAAAGGCAACGGCAACGTCGTCCGTTCAGACGTGCATGAAAAACCCGAGTAGATTATGTGTGCGGGCCACCGACGCAATAAACGCGAACAAGATGATTGCCAGCAGACCGAACACCGCTCGCGCACTCTTCGTGCGACCGCGTTTGAACGCAAGCGTACCCAGCACGATATACACGATCAATCCGACAACCTTCGCCGACAGCCACGCCGCATTCGGTCCAAAGCCGATGATTCCCACCAGCCCGATTGCGCTCAACAGCAGCAACGTATCCACGATATGCGGCAGGATCTTCACCACGCGTTTTTGCAGCAGCGGCGATTCACGCAGCATCCAGATATAGCGAACGACAAAGCCCAGGATGCTGAGGGCCGCGCAGGTCATGTGCACGGATCGCAGCGGCAGATAAAGATCGGACATGGGCGCGAAGAGCCTTTAAGGGAAGTATTTATCGAGCAACGCGGCTGCGATCGCATCTGTCTGCACGTCAGGGTTGCCCGCGTAATCAGCGGGGCGAAAGTGCATCTGGAATGCGGCGATCACGTGGCGCATCTTGTCGTCGAGCACACCGTCGGTTGCGACGTCATAGCCGTATCGCTGGAGTTTTTGCTGCAAGGCGGCCACGTCGACCAGCGACTTGGGGTCGCGTCCGGCGAGATGTTGCGCCACTGTGGCGTCATCCGGCCACGCGCCAATACCGTTGTCGTAGAGCGTGCGCCAAGGGAATGCAGGACCCGGATCGGTCTTGCGTTGCGGCGCGATATCGCTATGACCCACCACGCGCGTGGGTGGAATCTTGTAGCGCGTGACAATGTCCTTCCCGAGCTTCACGAGCGCATCGACCTGCGCCGGCGGATACGGTTGCCAGGTGCGTCCTTGCGGTGTATCGACAGGACCCACGTTGACGTTTTCAATGCCGATTGACGCAGCGTTCAACTCCGTCGTTCCCTGCCACTCGCTTGGCCCCGCATGCCATGCGCGCTCTGATTCCGGTACAAGCTGATAGATCACCGGCTCGCCGTTCTTGACAGGTGGATCATCGGGCACGACGTAGTGGACGCTGACGTCGTCCCCAGTCAGGACTGCGAGCGATTGCGCTTCGTCGCCTTGCGTGTAATGCATCACGAGAAAACGCACACGTGAGTCGGCGCTAACCGCATGATAGCGCGTGTCGGTAATATACGCGCCGCTATTGATCTCAGTGCTGGAGCACGCTGCAAGCAGCGCGCAGCACAAACCGCAAATGACGGCGGAGCCGAATCGCATGGCGTGTGCTTACTTCTTCACCGACCGTTGCCGCACGGCTTCGAACAGGCAGATCCCGCTCGCCACCGACACATTCAGACTCTCGACGCTGCCCACCATCGGGATCTTCATGATCTCGTCGCAGGTCTCGCCGGTGAGGCGTCGCATGCCCTCGCCTTCCGCACCGACAACAATCGCCACCGGACCATCGAGCTTCGTCTCATAGACGCTCGCGGTCGCTTCGCCCGCCGTGCCGATCACCCACACGCCTGCATCTTTCAATTCGCGCAATGCACGCGCCAGATTCGTCACCGTGATGTACGGCACGGTTTCGGCCGCGCCGCTCGCGACCTTCGCGGCGGTTGCATTCAGCCCGGCCGAACGATCGCGCGGGGCGATCACGGCGTGCGCGCCGGCCGCATCGGCTACACGCAAACACGCGCCGAGGTTATGCGGGTCGGTCACGCCGTCCAGCACCAGCAGCAGCGGTGTTCCGCTCACGCCGTCGAGCAGTTCCGCCAGGTTCTGTGCGAGCGGCATGTCGGTCGCACGCGCGACCACGCCTTGATGGCCAACGTTGCCCGACAGGCCCCACAAGCGCGCTTCGTCGGCGGCAATCAGGCGGATGCCCGCTTCCTTCGCCGTGCGCAGGAAATCCGTCATGCGCCGGTCCTTGCGGGTCGGATCGTAGAGAATTGTTTCGATCGTCGATGCGTCGGCGCGAACCCGTGCGGTCACCGCGTGAAAACCATACAAAACTTTGAGACGTAACATGACTGGAACAGACCGTATTCAAACAAAACAAAATGGAAACGCGGCCCGGTGCATGATGCATCGGGCCGCGCATTTCAAACTGGGGCGCGTCGCCTTCGTCGCTACCGCGCGCCTCAGCGCTTCTTGAGTGGCGGGTGACTCTTGGCCGCCGCCTTCTTGCCGCCGCGGTCGCGCCGCCGGCTATTCACACTGCTGCCTTCGTCCGACGGGAACGGCCGCGCCCGCGGTCCCGCACCCGTACCAACGCCATTCATGGAAGAGTGCTCGACGGCCGGCGCCGAGGTCTGTCCTGGCGGCTTGACGGGGGTATCGCGGACCAACCGGAAGTCGATCTTGCGTGAATCCAGATCGACACGGCTGACCTGCACGCGCACCCGGTCCGACATCCGGTAGCGAATGCCCGTGCGTTCGCCGCGCAGTTCGTTCTTGATCTCGTCGTACTGGAAATAGTCGGCGCCGAGTTCGGTGATATGCACCAGCCCTTCGATAAACAGAGAATCCAGTTGCACGAAGATGCCGAACGTCGTCACGCCGTTCACCATGCCGCCGTATTCCTCGCCAAGCTTGTCGCGCATGAAATAGCACTTGAGCCAGGCTTCCACGTCGCGCGACGCTTCGTCGGCACGGCGTTCATTCGACGAACAATGCAGCCCGAGCTCTTCCCAGATCGCGACGTTGTTGCGCTGCCGGCTGCGCGATTCGTCGTCCGATTTCTGCATCGCCCGCGCAGCCTTCGTCAGGCCCGTGCTGAGCGTGATGTCGTGACCTACCTCGGGCTGATACTTCTTGCCCTGCAGGATGGCGTAGATCGCGCGATGCGTGAGCAAGTCGGGGTAACGGCGAATCGGGCTCGTAAAGTGCGCATACGCTTCATACGCGAGACCGAAGTGACCGATGTTGTCCGGGCTGTAGACGGCTTGCTGCATGGAACGTAGCATCATGCTCTGCAACATCTGTGCGTCCGGCCGGTCGCGAACCATGGCCATGAGCGCGGCATAGTCGCTTGCATGCGGCTTCTCGCCGCCACCCAGCGACAACCCCACACCACGCAGGAACGCCCGCAGGTTTTCGAGCTTTTCAGGCGTCGGCCCTGCGTGCACGCGATACAGCCCCGGATGCTTGTGGCACTTCAGGAAGTCAGCGGCGCACACGTTCGCGGCCAGCATGCATTCCTCGATCAACCGATGCGCGTCATTGCGATGGCGCGGCACGATCTGCTCGATTTTGCTCTGCACATTGTAGACGATGTACGTCTCGGTCGTATCGAAATCGATTGCGCCACGCTTCTGGCGCGCCGCGTGCAGCGACTTGTACACACCGTACAGGTTCTGCAATTGCGGCAGCAGGTCCGCGCGCTTCGCGGCTTCCGGTCCCTTCGTGTTGGTCAGGACCGACGCAACTTCCGTATACGTCAGGCGGGCCGCCGAATGCATCACGGCCGGATAGAACTGGTACGCCTTGATCTCGCCGCGCGCTGTGATCACCATGTCGCAGACGAGCACGCAACGATCCACTTGCGGATTCAGCGAACACAGCCCGTTCGACAACTTCTCGGGCAGCATTGGAATCACGCGGCGCGGGAAATACACCGATGTGCTGCGATCGAGCGCATCAACATCCAGCGCCTCGTTCGGTCGCACATAGTGCGAGACGTCGGCAATGGCGACCAACAAACGGAAGCCCGTACCGCGGCCGACCGTCATGGTTTCGCAATACACGGCGTCGTCGAAGTCGCGGGCATCTTCGCCGTCAATGGTGACGAGCGGCACATCGCGCAAATCCACGCGATGCCGGATATCGGCAGGGAGAACTTCGTCCGGCAGCTTCGAAGCCTGCTCGAGCGCCCGATCGCTGAACTCGTGCGGTACGCTGTATTTGCGCACCGCGATCTCGATTTCCATGCCCGGATCGTCAATGTCGCCGATCACTTCCGCCACGCGTCCGAGCGGCTGCGAATGGCGGCTCGGGAAGTCGGTGAGATCCACCGAGACCACCTGCCCCACTTTCGCCTTCTTCGGATTCTGCGTGATCAGGATGTCGTGGCCAATGCGCTTGTCTTCGGGCACGAGGATCAGGGCGCCGTTCTCGCTGATCAGTCGGCCGATGATGCGTTTATTCGCGCGATCCGTGACTTCCACGATATAGCCTTCAGGCCGCCCACGGCGGTCATACCCGACAATGCGCGCAAGCACGCGGTCGTTGTGCATGACCTTCTGCATTTCGCCGTTGGGCAGGAACAGGTCGTCCTGGCCGTCGTCGCGAATCAGGAAGCCGAAGCCGTCGCGATGGCCTTGAACGCGGCCGGCAAGGAAGTTTGAGGAATGCGTGAGTTGGTAATAGCCGCGTTTGTCGAGACGGACCTGACCGTCACGCTCCATAGCTCCCAATCGCTTGAAAAATCCTTCGCGCTCCTGGCGCTTGATCGACAGAGCTTCGGCGATGTCGTTCGCGGCGAGCGGGACTTCGCTCGTGCGCAACACGCCGAGAATTTCTTCGCGGCTCGGAATCGGATACGGATATTTGTTCAAGGGCTTATCGATGATCTCTTCTCGTCTAACTGAATGTCGCGGTTAATGGGGGATTACCCATCGGCAATCCCATCCCGGCTCTATTTTCCAGCCCGCTCGAGCCGGATCGGCGCGTTGCCGGGACATTGCACTTAACGTTGTTCCGGTTCGTTCACAAATAGTTTGCGAGTCATTCTAACACCCGCCAACCGGGCCACATCGGCGCAAAAGCCATATGGGCAATAGCTCGGAGCCCCATTTCAGTTTCGGTTTCAAAATGCTTGACAGCGCCACATACACTCGGCTATAAATACGCCTTATGCTGAAAAAGCATCTGCCTGCCACCTGTCGCACTTGCTCAGGTGGCGGAATTGGTAGACTCATTAGATTTAGGTCTTAGCGGTGGCAACACCGTGCAGATTCGAGTCCTCTTTTGGGCACCAAAATTCAGATTCGGAGCAATCCGAAGAAGTCCGGAAAACCCCGTCAATCCTGATTACGGGTTTTTTTGTTTTTTGCGGACACGCCCTATTCGAGGTGTTGGGGCGAAAGGCGAGCCCGAAGACGTCACGGGGCAGCTTGTACGGGTGCTTTGCATCGCCGGCCGAGCCGGGCCGAAGGCCGTTGCCATCTCTCGGGCCGGCAGGATCTTTCCCTGGAAAGGCCTCACTGATTGCGAAACAAAGACGGCTGGATCAGGAAATCGTCGCGATTCTTGTCTGCGATCCATTGGGGCGCCCGTCCCCGCCCGCTCCACGTCGCCCCGGTGGCCGGGTCACGGTATTTTGCGTTCGGGACCGGCGCGACGAGACGGGCATGAGCCCGGGTGCCTATCAACTCCTGCAGGGAGATTTTATATTCCCGCATTTTCGCGACGATCTCACGCAGCGCGCGATCTGCTTCCTGCTGACGTGCTTGCTCCAATTCCTGTTGAAGCGCTTCGCGCCGCGCCAGCAGTTCCTTCAAACCAGGCATTACCGTTTCCATATTTTCCGAAATCAATTGGGTCCAGTGATCGCAGCCAAGGGCCACCTGACCGTCGAATATTAACCGCTATATCGGGACTTGATAACAGCGATCAAGGAGACTAGGCGCGCCCGGCGCATCGGGCGGCCGAGCCCCGAATTAAGCCCCGGTGAAGATTGTGCCGTACAGCGTGGTCGCCCCTAACGGAAGACCGAGCCGCGGCTCGGCCCGTCAATCGATGCAATCCCTTGGCATCGCAACGCGCTAGACGACGTTCTTTTCCACGATCGGACGGCCCCCGATCACGCGCTCCCAACTCAGCGACGACAGGTCAAACGAAGTGTACTTCCCTGAGTCGATCAACTCGCTCACGCCATGTCCGGTGGCGGGTCCATGCTGAAGCCCGTGACCGCTGAAGCCATTCGCGAACACACAATTAATTCTCGATGTCCAGATGATAGTCGATAATAGCATTTTGGTCGAGCACGTTGTACTCGTAATAGCCCGACCAGCAGTTTTCAACGCGCAGGGCTTCGAATTCCGGAACGCGGTGAGCAAGCGTCGGCCAGATGATTTCGTCGAAGATAGCGTGATCGACTTCGTCCAGCGGCAAGTCGTCCGGATCATTGTCCGCGCTCGGCGACGCACCGCAGAGATACGTCTTCCCTTAAGGACGAAAGTAGACCCCGGTCGGGTCGATCAGAAAGAGACAGCGTTCCAGCCGGCGACGACACATTGAAGATGCTCCGGCGCCGCGCGAAAACAGGAATGCCGATACCCATCATTTCCGATATCCTGCGCGCCCACGCACCCGCGGCATTGACCACCGTGTCGTAGGCGAATTCAACCGGTCGTTGCAACATCTCGAAATTTGGAGGTGTTAAATGGGGCGACCGCGAATGGGGCGACCGCGGAGCTGAAGCTCGCAACAGACCGGGAGGCCAATGATTCCATCGCCGGGCAGGCCAGGTGTCAATCAGTTTGAAACGAAGCAAGCGTTCTGGAAATTTATTGCCGAGGGAATGGAAAGTGACGCTGCAGCGCTGGCCTGCGGCGTGTCACAATCATTGGGTCCGCGATGGTTTCGCGAAGCCGGCGGCATGCCGCCGATTGAGTTTGGCCTAG
>LGTG01000359.1 GCA_001190015.1 Candidatus Burkholderia crenata | reverse complement strand
GCCCCCCCCGCCACGGGCCCCCCCCCCCCCCCCCCCCCCCCCCCGCGTGCCTGCGCACTGCCTGTCAAAACCACTCGGCGAACCCACAATTCAGCAGCAAATTGCATGTGCAAACCTTTTGAACACTGCTTCGGTCGTCATGACGGGGCGCTTTTCAACAGCCTGCTAGTTCTTGAACTGCACGACTTTTTTGCCGCCCGCGCCTTCAATCTCCATGTGGTTCGGGCTGACGAACTTGCCGAAACCCGTGACCACCTGGACCTTGCGCGCCTCCGCTATGTCGGCCAGTCCGCCAGTTAGCTTCTTGACAACGCCCGACTTGAAGTCGCGAAGCTTGTCCAGATCGATAGTCGGTTCACCGAAGGAAATGCCATGGTGCGCGAGTTCCTTCGCGGCGTCGGTGATTGCGGTAGCGTGGAGCAAGGCTTTCGACGGAATACAGCCAAAGTTCAGGCACACGCCGCCAAGCGTTTCATACCGTTCGACGATGACCGTATTCATGCCCAGATCGGCCACACGGAAAGCCACCGAATAACCGCCGGGACCGGCGCCGAGCACGAGCATGTCGCATTCGATATCGGCCGAACCGGAGAACGATGCGGCCTTTGGTGCAGGCGCAGCCGCGGCTTTTTCGGCCGGTTGCCGCGCAGCCGTCTTCGGCTTTTCCTCGACCTGGCTGGCACCGCTGCCCTGGCCTTCGAGCGTGAGAATCACCGAGCCTTCGGAGACGTTGTCGCCGATCTTGACCTTGACTTCCTTGACCGTACCCACGACGTCGCTTGGGACCTCGATGGAGGCTTTATCGGGTTCGAGGGTGAGGACGCCTTGTTCTTTCTCGATGGCGTCGCCGGCCTTGATATTCACTTGGACGACATCGACGTCTTTGAAATCGCCGATATCGGGTACTTTAAGTTCGATGAGACTCATGTTGTCCCCTAAGAAGGAAGCGGGCAGAAACAAGAACGCAACGCGCAGCCCCCGGTTCTGCCGTCGGCAGACTTGCCTTTCTTTGCTTGCTTTCTTTGGCAATCGCCAAAGAAAGCAAGTGTCGCCCCGCACAGGGGCGACTAGCAAAATGCAGTGCAATGCAAGTTCAATGAAGCGACTGGCGGACCAAGATAAGCGTCCGCCAAGCCAAAAAAATCACAAACTCACGCGACGGAAATCCGCCAGCACAGCAGAAAGATAGGCATTGAACCGCGCGGCCTCGGCGCCATCGATAACCCGATGATCGTAAGACAGCGACAAAGGCAGAATCAGGCGAGGTACAAACGCCTTGCCGTCCCACACCGGCTTCATCGCACCCCGCGACAACCCCAGGATTGCCACTTCAGGCGCATTGATGATCGGCGTGAAATGCGTCCCGCCGATCCCACCCAGCGACGAAATCGAGAAACATCCGCCTTGCATCTGGTCGGGCTTGAGCTTGCCTTCGCGAGCGGCTTTCGACAGATCGGCCATTTCCTTGGCAACATCGACGAGGCCCTTCTTGTCCGCGTCGCGAATCACCGGAACCATCAAACCGTTCGGGATATCGGCTGCAAAACCGATGTTGTAATACTGCTTGAAGACGAGGCTGTCGCCGTCGAGGCTGGCGTTGAACGTCGGGAATTTCTTCAACGCGGCAACCACCGCCTTGATCACGAACGCGAGCATGGTGAACTTCACGCCGGCCTTTTCGTTTTCCTTGTTCAGCGTCACGCGCAACGCTTCGAGGTCGGTGATATCGGCTTCGTCGTTGTTCGTGACGTGCGGAATCATGACCCAGTTGCGATGCAGGTTCGCACCCGAAATCTTCTTGATGCGCGACAGCGGCTTCGGATCGACCGGACCGAACTTCGTAAAATCGACCTTCGGCCATGGCAGCAGATTCAACTCGCCGCCACCGGCCGGCGCTGCGGCAGCTGCCGCCGGCGCTTTACCCTGACCGCTCATCACGCCCTTCACGAACGCGGTGACGTCAGCTTGCGCGATGCGATTCTTGTGGCCCGTGCCCGTTACCTTCGACACATCAACGCCCAGTTCACGCGCAAATTTGCGCACGGACGGCGACGCGTGGCTCGAAGTACGCGCCCCTTCGCCAGCGGGAATAGCCGGTGCGAGTGCGGACGGAGCTTTTTTCTGAGCGGGCGCAGATTTAGGCGCTTCAGCCTTCGGCGCTTCCTGCTTAGGCGCTGCGGCAGGCACCGCTACTGGAGCCGTACCTTTAACGCCTTCCAGCACCAGAATCAACGTGCCTTCCGAGACGTTGTCGCCGACCTTGACCTTGAGTTCCTTGACCGTGCCGGCTGCGGGCGACGGCACGTCCATGGTGGCTTTATCGGATTCTAGCGTGACGAGCGATTGCTCCTTCTCGACCGTGTCGCCCACCTTCACATTCACTTCGATGACCGGAATATCCTTGAAGTCACCAATATCCGGCACCTTCACTTCAACCGATCCACCGCCCGACGATGCAGCGGGAGCCGCAGCCTTTTCCTGCGCCGGTGCTTCAGCAGGTTTTTCAGCGGCCTCCGGCGCAGCAGCAGCGCCAGATTCGGCCGCTTCCAGCACGACGATCAACGCACCTTCCGAGACGTTGTCGCCAACCTTGACCTCCACTTCCTTCACGACGCCGGCTGCCGAACTTGGCACGTCCATGGTGGCTTTATCGGATTCGAGCGTAACGAGCGATTGCTCCTTCTCGACGGTGTCCCCAACTTTCACCAGCACTTCGATCACCGGAATGTCCGTGTAATCGCCGATATCCGGCACCTTGACTTCGATCGCTTGACTCATTGTTTATTGTCTCCTGGGTCGCGACACGAAAATCGCCCTGCTTTTGGGCAAGGCGACTTCGCGCAACAACACTCGGGGGCCGATGCGTTAAACCGTCATCGGGTTGGGTTTGGCGGGGTTGAGCGCGTACTTCTTGATCGCGGACGCGACAAGCTTGCGGTCGATCGTGCCTTCGTCGGCCAGCGCATTGAGCGCCGCGACAGTGACCCAGTAACGGTCGACTTCGAAGAAGTGACGCAATCTTTCGCGCGTGTCCGAACGGCCGTAACCGTCCGTGCCGAGCACGACAAACTTGTTCGGCACATAACCGCGGATCTGGTCGACGAATGCACGCACATAATCTGTCGATGCCACCACCGGACCTTTTGCGTCCTTCAGCAGCTTCGTCACATGCGCGACCTGACGTTCTTCCGTCGGATGCAGCAGGTTCCAGCGCTCCACTTGCGCGCCTTCGCGTGCCAGTTCCGTAAAGCTCGGGACACTCCAGAGATCGGCGGCGACGTTCCAGTCGTTCTTCAGCAGGTCAGCGGCGGCGATCACTTCATTGAAAATCGTACCCGCGCCCATCAGTTGAACGCGCAGCGTTTTTGCGTCGGCATCCGATTTGCGGAACGAATACATGCCATTGATGATGTCGGTGGCCACCGAATCGCCCTGCGGAATCGCCGGGTGTTCGTAGTTCTCGTTCATCACCGTGACGTAGTAATACACGTCTTCCTGATCCGCCACCATGCGACGCAAACCGTCCTGCATGATCACCGCGAGTTCGTAACCGAAGGTCGGGTCGTAGCTCACGCAGTTCGGCACCGACGCCGCCCACATCAGCGAATGGCCGTCTTCGTGCTGCAGGCCTTCGCCGTTAAGCGTCGTGCGTCCAGCCGTGCCGCCCAGCAGGAAACCGCGCGAACGCATGTCGCCCGCGGCCCACGCCAGGTCGCCGATGCGCTGGAAGCCGAACATGGAATAGAAGATGTAGAACGGGATCATGATCTCGCCGTGCGTCGAATACGACGTCGCGGCCGCGATCCAGTCGCACATTCCGCCGGCTTCGTTGATCCCTTCTTGCAGGATCTGGCCGGTTTCCGACTCGCGATAGAACATCAGCTGGTCGGAATCTTCCGGCACGTACTTCTGGCCGTCTTGATTCCAGATACCGATCTGGCGGAACAAACCTTCCATACCGAACGTACGCGATTCATCCGGCACGATCGGCACGATGCGTTTGCCGAGCGCCTTGTCCTTCAGCAGGATGTTGAGGATCCGCACGAACGCCATGGTCGTGGAAATCTCGCGGCCCGAACCTGTGCCCTTCAACACCGGTTCGAACGCCGACAGATCCGGCACCGGCAGCGACTCGGCCTTCTTACGGCGCGCCGGCAGATAACCACCCAGTTCCTGGCGGCGAGTGCGCATGTACTCGAGTTCCTTCGAGCCTTCTTCGAACGTCAGGTACGGCACGTCGGCGATCTGGTCGTCGGGAATCGGCAGCTTGAACTGATCGCGGAATTTCTTCAGCTGATCCGTGTGCAACTTCTTCTGCTGGTGGGTGATGTTCATCGCCTGGCCAGCTTCGCCCATGCCATAACCCTTGATGGTCTTGGCAAGGATGACGGTCGGCTGACCCTTCGTCTTCGATGCTTCCGTGTATGCCGCGTAAATTTTGTGCGGATCATGACCGCCGCGATTCAGGTCCCAGATGTCCTCGTCGGACCATTCCGCCACCATCGCCCTGAGTTCCGGCGTGTTGAAAAAATGTTCGCGCACGTAGGCGCCCGACTCCGACTTGTAGGTCTGGTATTCGCCGTCGACCACTTCCATCATCCGGTGCATCAGCGCACCGGTTTTATCGCGGGCGAAGAGCGAGTCCCAGCGGCTGCCCCACACCACCTTGATCACGTTCCAGCCGGCACCGCGGAATTCGCTTTCCAGCTCCTGGATGATCTTGCCGTTGCCCCGTACCGGGCCGTCGAGACGCTGCAGGTTGCAGTTGATCACGAAGACGAGGTTGTCGAGCCGTTCACGGCCGGCCATGCCGATCGCGCCGAGCGATTCCGGTTCGTCCGTTTCACCGTCACCGAGGAATGCCCAGACCTTGCGGCTGCATGCCTTGATGATGCCACGCGCGTCCATGTACTTCATGAAACGCGCCTGATAGATCGCCATGATCGGGCCGAGGCCCATGGACACCGTCGGGAACTGCCAGAAGTCCGGCATCAGCCACGGATGCGGATACGACGAAATGCCTTCGCCGCCCACTTCCTGACGGAAATTATCGAGCTGGCTCGCTTTCAGGCGGCCCAGCAAGAACGCACGCGAGTACACGCCGGGCGACGAATGGCCCTGGACGAACACGAGGTCGCCGCCATGTTCAGCGGACGGTGCATGCCAGAAATGGTTGAAACCGACGTCATAGAGCGTGGCCGCCGACGCGAACGACGCAATATGCCCGCCCACGTTCGTGTCCTTGCCGACGCGCAGCACCATGGCAATGGCGTTCCAGCGCGTGTACGAACGGATCTTGTGTTCGATGTCCTGGTCGCCGGGAATCTTCGACTGGGCAGCGACCGGGATGGTGTTGATGTACGGGGTGTTGGCAGAAAACGGCAGATGTTCGCCGTGCACGCGCGCGAATTCGATCTGCTTTTCAATCAGGTAATGGGCGCGATCCGGGCCTACTGCCGAAATCACGCCGTCGAGGGCTTCTAGCCACTCAGCGGTTTCCTGGGGATCTTCGTCGTCCTTGGCGTTGGCGACATATTTCATCACTTCGTCGGGTACAGCGGACATGCTCGTCTCCTGATTTGAGGAACGCTCTGTGAACAGACGACGCGAGCCTTTAAGCCATCCGCAAGACACAATCGCGGAAAACAATGAGGGACAAGCGCGCGTGCGACAATTCTGAAGAGCCTCAGAACGGTAGTGCAAATAATTTTTCGAATCATGAGAGACAATCTCATAATTCGAAAAATGCTGCAATGTACCGTGGAATAAGGACTTTTTGATATACGCGTTGGGTCCTTGCGATCAATTGCGGGCCTTTTCAAGACTTTTTACGCCATTTAACAGTGTGGCGCTGCGTTACAATTGCGCACATGTTGACCGAACGGCTTTTCGCACGCTCAGCGCGTTCGTCGGGCAAGCCCAACGACTCGGCGCCGATCCGCTGGCACCACCGACCGTGGTGGTCAAACTCGTACTTGCTGACCCCACTGATTTCGATCCTGGTCTTCCTGGTCGTGATGAGCCTGATCCTGTGGAGTCTCAACCGGCGCGAACAGCAACAGCAGGAAGACACGCTCTACCGTAATTTGGCTTGGGCGCAGCAGCAAATCAGGCTTTCCATGACTGGCGCGCAGGAACAGATCCAGGCCTTGGCGCGCAACATCGCGACTGGCTACGGGGACCCGCAATCGTTCCAGAATTCCACCGGCGACATCATGCAGGGGCACCCCGAGATCCTCTACATGAACTGGTACACGGCGCAGCACAAACCTCGCTGGCCCAATACCCCGCTGCCGGTGCTCGGCTCGCGACTCGCCAAGCCCACGGACGCGCAGATGGACGACGCCGTCCAGTCCGCGTTCGACGAAGCCCGCACCAGCCGTCGCCAGGTCTATTCCCCGCTTCTGTATGACGATCTCGGCAACGGCTACATCACGTTGCAGACACCGGTTTATCGCGATCGCGATTTTCTCGGTTCCATTGCCGCGGTGTTTTCTGTCGAGGGTATTCTCAAGCACGACATCCCCAGCGAACTCTCCGCAAAATACAAGATTTCGATCACCAACCTGAAGAATCGCGAGCTCGCCACCACCTCCAGCCGGCCGCGTCTTCCGCGCGACATGTTCTACGACCTGCCGCTCGATCCGCCAGGCCAGGAGGTATCGGTACGCGTTTATTCGTACCCGCAACTCACGAATTTCACCAACAACACGCTCGTCTGGCTGGTCGCGGGTTTGTCATGTTTTGTGTTGTGGAGCTTGTGGAGCCTTTGGAAACACACGCGGCAGCGCTTTGAGGCACAACAAGCGCTCTACGCCGAGGCGTTCTTCCGCCGCGCGATGGAAAATTCAGTGCTGATCGGCATGCGCGTGCTCGACATGCACGGCCGGATCGCGCACGTGAATCCGGCGTTTTGCCGGATGACCGGCTGGGACGAAAGCGATCTCGTGTCCAAAGTGGCGCCCTTTCCGTACTGGCCGAAAGACGCTTATCCGGAAATGCAACGGCAACTCGATATGACCCTGCGCGGCAAGGCCCCCTCCTCGGGCTTCGAATTGCGCGTGCGCCGCAAGGACGGATCGTTTTTCCACGCGAGGCTTTATGTGTCGCCGCTAATCGATAGTTCGGGTCGGCAGACCGGGTGGATGTCGTCCATGACCGACATTACCGAGCCGAGCCGAGCCCGCGAAGATCTCGCCGTTGCACACAAACGCTTTACGACCGTCCTGGAAAGCCTCGACGCGGCCGTGTCCGTGCTCGCCGCCGACGAAGCCGAACTGCTGTTTGCGAACCGCTACTACCGGCACCTGTTCGGGATTCGGCCGGACGGCCATCTCGAACTCGCGGGTGCGGGTTTCGATACGGCTCAGGCATCGTCGGATTCCATCGACATGGTCGATACGTATGCCGGCCTGCCCGCCACAGCGTTGACCGAAAGCACCTCGGACGTACAGGAAGTGTATGTGGAAAGCATCCAGAAGTGGTTCGAAGTGCGCCGCCAATACATTCAGTGGGTGGACGGGCACCTCGCGCAGATGCAGATCGCGACCGACATCACCACGCGCAAGCAGGCGCAGGAACTGACCGATCAGCAGGAAGAAAAGCTGCAGTTCACCAGCCGTTTGATGACGATGGGCGAAATGGCATCATCGCTGGCGCACGAGCTGAACCAGCCTTTGGCCGCGATCAATAACTATTGTTCTGGTTGCGTCGCGCTGGTGAAATCGGGCCGCATGACGCAGGACGCGCTGTTGCCTGTGCTCGAAAAAACCGCGCAGCAGGCGGTGCGGGCAGGCATGATCATCAAGCGCATCCGCGAATTCGTGAAACGCAGCGAACCGAAACGCCAGCCTACGCGTGTGGCTGATATCGTGGCGGACGCCGTCGGTCTTGCGGAAATCGAAGCACGCAAACGCAAGATCCGGATTCTCACTGAAATCCGCTCGCGCATGCCCGTGATTCATGTGGATCCGGTGCTGATCGAGCAAGTGCTCGTGAACCTGCTGAAGAACGCAGCCGAAGCCATGCACGACGCCAAGCCGAACGCCATTGATCCGGTGATCCGCGTGATCGTGCAACGCGTGGACGGAGGTTTCGTCTGCGTGAGCGTGGTAGACCAGGGGCCGGGTGTAGATGAAACCACGGCGGAACGCCTGTTTGAACCCTTCTACAGCACCAAGTCCGACGGTATGGGCATGGGCTTGAATATTTGCCGATCGATCATTGAATCGCATCGTGGGCGTCTTTGGGTGGTGAACAATATCGATGCCTGCGGCAACGTGACGGGCGCCACATTCCATTGCAGTTTGCCAATCGGAGAAGCCGATGGTCCGGGCAGTAACGGACCGGAAGCTCTCAATCATCAAACCACACAACAAACTGTTACGGGAGAGCTATGAGCACAGTCACCACTCAGGAAACCGTCTTCGTCGTCGACGACGACGAAGCCGTGCGTGATTCTTTGCGCTGGCTGCTTGAAGCCAATGGCTACCGCGTCTCTTGTTTTGCGAGCGCTGAGGCGTACCTCGATGCGTACCTCCCGATCGCCCATTCCGGCGCGATTTCGTGCCTGATATTGGACGTACGGATGTCCGGTATGAGCGGTCTCGAATTGCAGGAAAGGCTGATTGCGGAAAATTCCTTGCTGCCGATCATCTTCGTGACGGGTCACGGCGACGTGCCGATGGCCGTCTCGACCATGAAGAAGGGCGCAATGGATTTCATCGAAAAACCGTTCGATGAAGCCGAGTTGCGGAAGCTAGTTGAATGCATGCTGGACAAGGCTCGTACCGAGAGTTCGAGCGTGCAGCAGCAGCGCGCCACTGCGGAGCGTCTGGGCAAGCTGACAGCGCGGGAACATCAGGTACTCGAGCGGATCATTGCGGGACGCCTGAACAAGCAGATCGCAGATGACCTTGGCATCAGTATCAAGACGGTTGAAGCGCATCGCGCAAACATCATGGAAAAGCTGTCGGTCAATACCGTTGCGGATTTGCTCCGGCTGGCACTTTCCAACAAGCCGCAGACGCAGCAGGCTCAATAGGATTTAGCTATTCTCTCTGATACGCTGAGGGATATTTTTGCGCCTCGGCGAAAGTGGTTTTTTGCCGGGTTGAAGCCAACCGCTCGTCCCGGGCTGTGACAAAAAGTTTCAAAACAGTTAGCCAACGCGAACCGGCCATCGGCCCGGCGCCGCACCGGCGAGAATTCCTGTCCGGTATAATCAAAGACCGACCGCAAAGCCGCGCCGCACTGGCGTAACAGGCTCCCTGTGCCCCTGCGCCCTCAAGAAAAGCCACGGACTTGTCCTCCGACCAGACCTCCTATGACCGCCCAAATCATCGACGGCAATGCCCTCTCCAAGCCCCTTCGCGCCGATGTCGCCGTACGCGCCGCCGCCCTGACCGCCCATGGGCAGCAACCCGGCCTAGCAGGCATTCTCGTCGGCGAAAATCCGGCCAACGAGGTCTACGTCCGCAACAAGGTAAAAGCCTGTCAAGACAATGGCTTGCACTCGGTGTTCGACCGTTTCCCGTCCACGCTCACCGAAAGCGAATTGCTGGCGCGGCTCGACGACCTGAACAACGACCCGAACGTGCATGGCATCCTGGTGCAATTGCCGTTGCCGGAGCATATCGATAGCCACAAGGTCATCAAAGCCATTGCCCCGGCCAAAGACGTAGATGGTTTCAACGTCGAAAATGCCGGTGCGCTGATGACCGGCAAGCCGCTGTTTCGCCCGTGCACGCCCTACGGCGTCGTAAAAATGTTCGAAGCACATGACATCCCGCTGGAAGGCGCAAACGCGGTCGTGATCGGGCGCTCGAATATCGTCGGCAAGCCAATGGCCATGCTCCTGCTCGGAGCCGGCGCCACGGTCACCATCACGCACAGCAAAACGCGCGATCTCGCCGCGCTGACCCGCAACGCGGATGTGGTTGTCGCTGCAACCGGCCGGCGCAACATCCTGACCGCCGACATGGTCAAACCGGGCGCAACAGTCATCGACGTCGGCATGAATCGCGACGAGAACGGCAAACTCTGCGGCGATGTGGATTTCGCGGGCGTGAAGGAAGTGGCCGGTTTCATCACACCTGTGCCGGGCGGTGTCGGGCCGATGACCATCACCATGCTGCTGGTGAATACCATCGAAGCCGCCGAGCGATGCAGCAGGACCGGGATTAAGGCGTACCGGCGGCACCCTTCAGCGGCGCTTACAAGCACGATGGACACCGACTGCCGGATTGCCGCGCTAATACGCCCAGCCGGCACGCCGATCGGATAAATCACCGTCTTAGCCAGGATCGATTTGAAAATCGGCAGAGGCGTCCCCACAATAGTGAATAGCTAACCGCCGAAATCGCATACTGTCTGTGTCCGGCACGGCTTCACATTCATCGTCGCATCCATTTTTATCCGAGACCGGGAGAGTCATGTCCAATTCGACACCAGCGAATACTGCGAATCAAGCGAATCAGGCTCAGACCCAAGCTCAGGGCAACCCCCTGCTCGACTTCTCCGACCTGCCCCGCTTCGGCGACATCAAACCGGAACACGTAACGCCGGCGCTCGACGTGCTGCTCGCCGATGCCAAAGCCGCCGTCGATCACGCCAGCGCGCTTGAGACACCGGCTACCTGGCAGGACATCGTGGAAAGCGTGGAACGTGCGAGCGAACGGCTGTCGCGGGCGTGGGGCGTAATCGGCCACCTGAATGCCGTCGCCGATACTCCCGAATTACGCGCCGCCCACGCCGAGAATTTACCGCGAGTGACTGAGTTTTCAGCGAGCGTCGGGCAAAACCTGGCGCTCTATAAGAAATACAAGGCAATTGCGGCGAGCGAAGAGCACGCATCGCTTTCCGTGGAGCAGAAGAAAATGCTCAGCAACGAGCTGCGCGGTTTCCGTTTGTCGGGCGCCGAGTTGCCCGAAGATAAAAAACCCCGGTTTGCGCGCGTTCAGGAAGAACAGGCGGCGTTGTCGAAGGCATTCTCTGACCACATCCTCGACGCCACCAACGCGTTCTCGTATGCTGTGACCAAGGAGAGCGAACTCGCGGGTTTGCCGGAAGACGTAATCGAAGCGGCTCGCGAAGCGGCGCAGAAAGAAGGCAGCGAGGGCTGGAAGTTCACGCTGCATTTCCCGTCGTACTTCCCCGTGATGCAGTACGCCGAACATCGGCCATTGCGTGAAGCGATGTATCGCGCCTATGTGACGCGCGCGTCCGAACTGGGTCCGAACTATGGCAACGGCCGAGCCGAGTGGGACAACACAGCGAACGTTGTCGAGCAGTTGAAGCTGCGCGCAGAAGAAGCGCACGCGCTCAGGTATCAGAATTTCGCCGAAGTGTCGCTTGCGCCGAAGATGGCGGAATCGCCGGCACAGGTGGTCGCGTTCCTCGAGGACCTGGCCGTGCGCGCGCGCCCGCACGCCGAGAAGGACTGGATGGAATTGCGTGCGTTCGCCGCGACCGAGCTCGGCATGCCGGAATTGCAGCCATGGGACTCGACCTTCGCCGCCGAACGCCTGCGCCAGCAGCGTTATTCGTTCTCAGAAAACGAAGTAAAGCAGTATTTCCCGCAAGAAGCCGTGTTGAAGGGATTGTTCAAGGTCACGGAAATACTGTTCGGCGTGAGCATCCGTCGCGATGATGCCGCCGTCTGGAATCCGGAAGTGCACTTTTTCCGCGTTGAAAACAAGGACGGAACGCTCGTCGCGCAGTTCTATCTGGATTTGTATGCACGCGAAGGCAAGCGCGGCGGCGCCTGGATGGACGACGCCCGCTCGCGACACAAACGCCGTGAAGGCGGCGTGCAGACCCCGATCGCGTGTCTGACCTGCAACTTCTCCGCGCCCGTTGGCGGCAAGCCTGCGTGCTTTACGCACGACGAAGTCATCACCTTGTTCCATGAATTCGGGCACGGCCTGCATCACATGCTGACGCGTGTCGATGAACTCGGGGTATCGGGTATCAACGGCGTGGAATGGGACGCGGTCGAACTGCCGTCGCAGTTCATGGAGAACTTCTGCTGGGAGTGGGACGTGCTCAACGACATGTCCGGCCATGTGGAGACGGGCGCCACACTGCCACACGAACTGTTCGACAAGATGCTGGCCGCAAAGAACTTCCAGAGCGGTCTGGGCACGTTGCGCCAAATCATGCTCGCCATGTTCGATATCCAGCTTCACAGCGACTACGATCCGGCCGGCCCAATCAACGTCAACGACTTCGCGCGCGAGATCAACGAGCGTTTCCACGTCGTGCCGCAAGCGCCGTTCTCCCGCTGGACCAATACCTTCACGCACATTTTCGCGGGCGGGTATGCCGCCGGGTACTACAGCTACAAATGGGCGGAAGTGTTGTCGGCGGATGCGTATGCGGCGTTCGAGGAAGCCGCGAAGCTTGGCGGTGGCTCAGTGCTGGATGCGACAACGGGTACTCGGTACCGTCGCGAAATTCTCGAAGTGGGCGGTAGCCGGCCAGCGATGGACTCGTTCAAGGCGTTCCGCGGCCGCGAGCCGAATATTGATGCGTTGCTGCGGCATAACGGCATGTCGTCGGAGACGGCGCATTGATTGACGCGCGATGATAAAGGCGCTTCCGGTGTAGATCGGAACCGCTTTTGGGTCTGTCATAAATTTTGTGTGTAAGGCATAACATGTAACTCAAGGAGCATGCTTAGGTTCAAGCAGTCGTTGCAACACCATCATTTAGGTTGCGAATATTAACTCTTCAAACGCCTCGGCTGGTGTCTTCCAATCGAGGGCTTTGCGTGGTCTGCAATTAAGCGCGTTCGTAACTGCGTCGAGTTCTCGCTCGGAGTATCGACTAATGTCGGTGTCTTTAGCAGGCTGTTGAAAAGTACCCCGTCATGACGACCGAAGCAGTGTTCAAGAGGTTTGCACATGCAATTTG
>LGTG01000358.1 GCA_001190015.1 Candidatus Burkholderia crenata | reverse complement strand
GATCTACGCGAGCGGATCTGCACGCACTACCGCTCGCACTGCATGAGCTACAGCGCGAACAACGCGCGCCTCCCGTGAACGCTCGCCTGACCGATGTCGACGATCCATTCTGAGCACGAGCAGGCCAACAACCACGGGCTAGCAGCAATGGCCCCTGGTCAACTTCGCTTCTATTCAACCCAACGCCGCCGTTTAGTGTCGGATTTGCACCGCCGCTAACACTTACTCGTGGGGTGGCAATACACCAGCGCAAGGACTGGATTGCAGCGGCTTCGGGCGCTACGTCTATGCAAAGGCTGCGGGAATTTTATTGCCGCGAGTTTCGTCCCAGATCAGCCGTCAAGGCATGGCGATCTCACAGACAGATCTACATCCCGGTGATCTCGTGTTCTTTAATACGACTCGCGGTACGGTGACGCACGTCGGCATTTACGTTGGTGAAAATCAGTTTATTCCCGCGCCGAAGAAGGGTGCATTCGTTCGCGTCGAATCGATGAAAAGCGCCTATTGGACCGCGCGATATTACGGTGCGCGCCGAGTCACGTAGGGGCTGAATGGTTGAACGTTGGAAGACAAAACGCCCGATGAATTCATCGGGCGTTTTGTCGTGCGTTGCTTGAACTAACTAAGCCACTTGCCGGGTCTCACCTCCCGCCGGCGCACGCCATTTCGCCAGGAGCGCATTCCACTTCACCCGCGCCGCGTTCACGTTGTTGTTCTTCACGTGACCGTAACCGCGAATTGATTCAGGCAGATTTGCCAGCTCAATCGCCAACGGCGATTTCTCGGCCGTCAATCCACCGATCACTTCCTTCACCAGCGCTTCATAATCCGTGATCAGCGCGCGCTCCATCTTCCGCTCTTCCGTCTTGCCGAAGATATCCAGCGCCGTACCGCGCAGGAACTTCATCTTCGCCAGCACTTTCATCGCGGACAAAACCCACGAACCGTAATGCTTTTTGATCAGATGACCGTGTGAGTCTTTTTTCGAGAACATCGGCGGTGCGAGATGGAATTTCACTTTCCAGCCACCTTCGAAGCTGCCTTTCAGCCGCTCCACAAACGCCGAGTCCGCGTAAAGGCGCGCGACTTCGTACTCGTCCTTGTAGGCCATCAGCTTGTGCAGATTTCTCGCGACAGCTTCGGTCAACGTGTACTGGGCATCGCCCATACCGATTGAGGCTTCCGCCTTGCGCACTTTCGCCACGAGCCGGGCGTAACGTGCTGCGTACGCTTCGTTCTGGTAGTCGGAGAGATAAGCAATACGCTTTTCGATCAGCGCGTCCAGCGCCTTCGGCGTGTGCAGCGTGATGATCTTGCTGGCGCCCTGAACATCTGAAGAAACTCCACGATTCTGTCCCTTCACCAGCCGCTCGAGGCCCTCCAGATCATGCGCCGCATGGCGGCCCCATTCGAACGCTGCCAGGTTTTTCTCGACCTGCACGGCATTCAATTCGATGGCACGAACCAGCGACTCATGTCGCAACGGTACCCAGCCGCGTTGCCACGCAAAACCCAACACGAACGGGTTCGTATAGATGGCATCGCCGAGCAAAGCCACTGCAAAACGATTTGCACCGACAAGTGCAACATGCTCGCCCGCGGCCGTGCGGATATCGGTTTCCGCGCTCGTGCCCGGAAAGCGCCAGTTCGGATTCTTGATGAACTCGGCTGTCGGCGTTTCGGCACTGTTTACGACCACGCGCGTGTGGCCGGGTTGCATCCGCGAGCCGCATTCATCGCTGGCGGTGACAATCGGGTCGCAACCGATCACCAGATCCGCTTCGCCCATTGCGATGCGTGTCGCGTGGATATCGCCGGGATGCGTCGCGATCTGCACATGGCTCATCACCGCGCCGCCTTTCTGCGCGAGACCGGTGACGTCGAGCACGGTCACGCCTTTTTGCTCGAGATGCGACGCCATGCCAAGCAACGCGCCGATCGTGACAACACCCGTGCCACCCACGCCGGTGACCAAAAGGCCATACGGCCGGTCAATCAACAGCAGCTCGGGCGTGGGGACCGGGGGCATCGCGTCGCCGGAAATACTCGATGCCTTCGGCTTGCGCAGTTGTCCGCCTTCAACCGTGACGAAGCTCGGGCAGAAGCCGTTTACGCACGAGTAGTCCTTGTTGCAGGTCGACTGGTTGATCTGGCGTTTCGTGCCGTATTCGGTGTCGAGCGGTTCGACCGACAGGCAATTCGATTTCACCGAGCAATCGCCGCAGCCTTCGCACACCGCTTCATTGATGACCACGCGCTTCGCCGGATCCGGATACGCGCCGCGTTTCCTGCGCCGGCATTTTTCCGTCGCGCACGTCTGGTCGTAAATCAGGATCGTCGTGCCGGCAATCTCACGCAAAGCGTGCTGGACTTCATCAAGCTTCTCGCGATGGAATACATCGATACCCGGCGCCAGCCCCACGTTCGCCTGATATCTCTCGGGTTCATCAGTGACGATCACGATCTTCGTCGCGCCTTCGGCCGCCAGTTGATGCGTGATCTGCGGCACGGTGAGCACGCCATCGACGGGCTGACCGCCGGTCATTGCCACCGCGTCGTTGTAGAGCAGCTTGTACGTGATGTTCGTCTTCGACGCGATCGCCGCGCGGATCGCGAGCAGGCCGGAGTGGAAGTACGTGCCATCGCCGAGATTGGCGAACACGTGTTTGTCGTTGGTGAACGGCGCCTGGCCTATCCACGCCACGCCTTCGCCGCCCATCTGGCTGAACGTGCTCGTGCTGCGGTCCATCCACACGGTCATGTAGTGGCAACCAATACCGGCAAGCGCGCGCGAACCCTCAGGCACGTTCGTCGATGTATTGTGCGGACAGCCCGAGCAGAACCACGGTTTGCGTTCGGCTTCCACGCGCGGCTGCGCCAGCGCTCTTTCCTTCGCTTCAATTACGGCGATGCGCGTGGCGATGCGTGCACGGACTTCGGCCGGAAGATCGAATTTGTCCAGACGTGTAGCAATAGCCTTGGCGATGATCGCCGGCGACAACTCGTAGTGCGCCGGTAGCAACCAGTTGCCCATAGGCACCGACCATTCGCCGCCTGCGCCGTCTTTCTCGTCGAACTTGCCGAATACGCGCGGCCGCTGTGCATCGGGCCAGTTGTAAAGCTCTTCCTTAATCGCGTATTCGAGGATCTGGCGCTTTTCTTCCACGACCAGAATTTCTTTAAGCCCGTGCGCAAACGCATGCGCACCTTGCGCTTCGAGCGGCCACACGCAGCCGACCTTGTACAAACGAATGCCGATGCGCGCGCAGGTCTCATCGTCGAGGCCGAGGTCTGATAAAGCCTGACGCACATCCAGGTACGCCTTGCCCGCCGTCATGATCCCGAAGCGCGCATGCGGCGATTCAATCTCGATCCGATCCAGCTTGTTTGCGCGCACATAAGCGAGCGTGGCGTACCACTTGTAGTCGAGCAGCCGCGCTTCCTGAACCAGCGGCGGATCGGGCCAGCGAATATTCAAGCCGCCATCGGGCATCGCGAAATCGGTCGGCAAAACGATTTGCGTACGATGCGGATCGATATCGACTGAAGCCGACGATTCCACTACGTCCGTCACACACTTCATTGCGACCCAGAGGCCGGAGTAACGGCTCATTGCCCAGCCGTGGAGGCCGAAATCCAGATATTCCTGCACATTCGATGGAAACAGCACCGGCAACCCGCACGCCTTGAAGATGTGTTCGGACTGGTGCGCGAGCGTGGAGGATTTGGCGGCGTGATCGTCGCCGGCGAGCACGAGTACACCGCCATGCTGCGAGGAACCCGCTGAATTGCCGTGCTTGAACACGTCGCCAGTTCTGTCGACGCCGGGCCCTTTGCCGTACCACATCGAGAACACGCCGTCGTATTTGGCGCTGGGATAAAGATTGACCTGCTGCGAGCCCCACACGGCCGTGGCCGCGAGGTCTTCATTCACGCCGGGCTGGAATACGACCTGATGCGAAGCGAGATGTTTCTTCGCTTTCCACAGATGTTGATCTAGTGCACCAAGCGGGGAGCCGCGATAGCCGGAGATGAACCCAGCGGTGTTCAGACCTGCGGCATGATCGCGTTCTTGTTGCAGCATCGGCAACCGAACCAGCGCCTGTATGCCGCTCATGTATGCGCGACCGCGTTCCAGGGTGTATTTGTCGTCAAGAGTGACGGAATTTAGCGCGGCTTCTAGGGAAGCTTTTTGTTCCGCGTCAAGGGGGGCATTCATTGTGGGGTTTCTCCGCCAACGTTTGGGATCACCAAAGCACTTTAGGGCGTTCGCGTCTTGTGGACGCGTTCAGCCGAAATTTTGAGTGTGCCCGTTTTGACTTTTTTACAACACTGGTAAAAACCCGCTGAAAAGTAATTTCAACATTGCACAGGTATTACGATGTGAGCGGCCGGATTTCGATGTCATCGGGAAACCGCTCGTGCCGAGCGCATTCAAACCTGCGATCGATGCACGTTCGCGGCGGCTTTGCCGGCTGGACGAGCGTGATAGCTGGACATACCGATGCACGCAGTTGAAGGAGAGCAGTGAAACAACGATACATCCAAAGCTTTTTGATAGTTTCCGCAGCATTTTTTGCGATAAACGCGCCGGTTCGCGTTGGCGGCCTGGCTGGGTCGGAGGCAACGATCCCCGGCTTACCGCAAATTTCGCAAGATCTGATCGAACAGGTTTCGAGCAAGCAAGCGCCGAATAACAAGGACGACTCCGACGCTTGAGGATTTTTAAGGCAATAAAAAACGGGGATCGAATCGATCCCCGTTTTTTTACGACACTAACCACGCGCGTTCAGCCTGGCATTGTGGTGTCCTCCACCACGCCGTGCCGTATCTGGTCGAGTTCAATCGATTCAAACAGCGCCTTGAAGTTGCCTTCGCCGAATCCCTGATTGCCCTTGCGCTGAATGATCTCGAGAAGATCGGGCCGATCTGGTTTTCTGTAAAGATCTGCAGCTAAATTTCGTCCCGCACGCCGTCGATCAGGATCTTGCGTTTGCGCAGTTCCGCCACTGATTCGCCATGATTCGGCACGCGCCGGTCGACGAGCTCGTAGTAAGTGTCGATGGTGTCCAGCAACGCGATTTTCGCGCCGCGCAGATTGTCGACGGTGCTGTAGATATCGTCGTTGCCCAGCGCAATGTGCTGGATACCTTCGCCGTGATACGTGTCGAGATATTCCTGGATTTGACCCGAGGTCTCCGAGCCTTCTTCGTTGATCGGGATGCGGATCTTGCCGCACGGCAAACTCATCGCTTTCGACTTGACCGCCGTCACCTTGCCTTCAATATCGAAATAACGCGCTTCGCGGAAATTGAATAAACGTTCGTAGAACTCGGCCCATTCGATCATCCGGCCGCGATGAACGTTGTGAGTTAAATGATCAATGTAGGTCAGTCCGTGGCCGACCGGATTCTGCTCGGCGCCGGCAATGGGTTTGAAGTCGACGTCGTAGATGCTGATGTCACCGATGCTGCCCAGCTCAACGCCATTCTTGCCGCGCCAGCAGTCCACGAAGTAAATCAGCGAATCGCCGATGCCCTTGATTGCCGGAATATTCAGTTCCATCGGGCCGGTTTTATTGTCGAAACCCCACGCGCCAAGATCGAGTGCGCGCTTGTATGCCTTGCCTGCATCGGCGACACGAAATGCGATCGCGCAAATCGACGGGCCGTGCAGGCGCGCGAACCGCTGCGCGACGAAATCGGGCTCAGCATTGACCAGAAAGTTGATCTCGCCCTGCCTGTACAGCGTCACCTTCTTGTGACGATGACGGGCAATCGCCGTGAACCCCATTTGCTCAAGCAACTGCCCGAGCGCCACCGGATCGGGCGCCGTGTATTCGATGAATTCAAAACCGTCGGTGCCGACGGGGTTGTCCCAAGTCGTCGCCTGCATTTTTCGTCTCCTGGACCGTGAGGATAGATCGGTGATTACTGGAACAAAGTTTATCGATGGAAGTGCGACGGATACTTGCGAATTAAATGGCGAATTCAACCGGTCGTTGCAACATCTCGAAATTTGGAGGTGTTAATAAATGGGGCGACCGCGGAGCTAGAGCTTGCAACAAACCGGGAGGCCAATGATGCCATCGCCGGGCAGGCCAGGTGTCAATTAGTTTGAGACGAAGCAAGCGTTCTGGAAATTTATTGCCGAGGGAATGGAAAGTGACGCTGCGGCGCTGGCCTGCGGCGTGT
>LGTG01000357.1 GCA_001190015.1 Candidatus Burkholderia crenata | reverse complement strand
CTGACCCGCATGGCCCGAATGCCAAGCGTGGTGCCACAAGGAGCGTTGCAATGAGCCGCCATGGTGCGAGCACCGTACGGCGCCGGGCCGGCATGACTGCGCACTGCCTGCCAAAACCCCTCGGCGAACCCGCAATTCAGCAGCAAATTGCATGTGCAAACCTCTTGAACACTACTTCGGTCGTCATGACGGGCGCTTTTCACTGCTAGGCAGTCGCTGGTTAACCGCCGATACGCTTGACGAAGTAGCGTCCCATCGCAAAGCGCAATACACCAAGCGCCACGATCATCACGCAACCAAGCCGCCAGTCGGGCCAGAAAAGCCAAGGCAATCCGAATAGCGCAGTTAAAACAAACGCGCTCGCCCTCATCTTCTGTACGACGGGTTTCGCCTTGCCTTCAGCACGTACATAGTCGAGCGTACAAAGATAGCTGATCGCGAACGTGCGGCTTGCCGCATGCGCCGCGACAATAATCCACGCCGTGCGCAACGGCAGCATCGTGGCCAATATCTGCCACTTGAGCGCAAGCACAACGATCAACGCAATCGCACCGAATGCGCCGATCCGCGAGTCGTGCATGATGCGCAACGCATCCTCGCGGGTGTACGCGCCGCCGAAGGCATCGGCGCAATCGGCAAGACCGTCCTCGTGGAACGCGCCAGTGACAAGCAGCGTTGCCGCCATCGACAGCAACACGGCCACGCCCGCAGGAACACCTGCAGCGCGGCGAGATAAACGACCGCACCGAGCCCGCCGACTAGTGCGCCGATCAACGGGAAATAACGCGCCGCAGCATTCAGATAATGCGCTTCGAAACCGACCCAACGCGGTACCGGCACGCTGGTGAAATACCCGAGCGCGGTGAAGAAGTAGCGGAGTTCCTGCGATGGCCGGTTCATGTCGGGATCACACAGCCTTGTCGGATACACCGGCCGATTCGAAGCTGGCCATTTCATTGATGAACGCCACCGCCGCGCACAACAGCGGCAACGCGAGCGCAGCGCCGGTGCCTTCGCCCAGGCGCAAGCCACGGCTCGGCGTTGAAATGTTCCAGCATGCACGCGTGGCCCGTTTCATCCGATGCATGCGCGAACACGCAGTAATCAAGGACGGCCGGGTTAAGCGCGTGAGCGACAAGCAACGCCGACATAACGATAAAACCATCGACGAGAATCGTCATGCGTGCTTCAACCGCCGCGAGAAACGCCCCCACGATCATCGCAATTTCAAAGCCGCCGAAGGTAGCGAGCGTCTCGACCGGATCGGTGGATGCGGCGTGTTTCGCCAACGCCGCGGCAAGCACATCGCGCTTGTGGTTCAAGCCGGCGTTGTCAAGTCCCGTGCCGCATCCCACGCAAGCATCGATCTCGACGTTGCAGATCCTGCTCATCAGACACGCCGCCGCCGATGTGTTCGCGATCCCCATCTCACCGAAGCCAATCACGTTGGTCCCGAGCACCGCGTGCGATGGCTTGCAAGACTTCGTTCCGCGTCATCGCCGGTTCGTTTGCGAAGTTGCGCGTACCGCCGCGCCGGATCGCTGCATCGACGAACCCTGCCGCCGCCGGCGACGCACTCGCCACACCCGCGTCCACCAATTCGAGCGTCATTCCCGCCGCCTTCGACAACGCATTGATCGCCGCCCCGCCCGCGATGAAGTTCGCGACCATCTGCACGGTGACTTCCTGCGGGAACGGGCTCACGCCTTCGGCAGCAATGCCGTGATCGCCGGCAAAAACAATGATCGTCGGCCGCTCGATACGTGGCTTTAAAGTCCGCTGAACCAGCTCGATCTGGAGCCCGAGCGATTCGAGCCGTCCAAGACTGCCGAGTGGTTTTGTCTTCTTATCGATCACGTGTTGCAGCTCGGACGCCATGGATCGATCGAGCGGTTCAGGACGGGGAAGTGTGTCGTTCATAGTGATGTGTAAGGTGAGATTGAACGCATCACGAGCACGAGCGCCTCGTGATTATCCTGCTGGATCAAGGTAAGCGGATATCCGAACTTACAATTACCCATATTTTTCGGCGAGTTCGAAACCGAGCAGGATATCTGTAAGCCTTACCAATCTTCGCCAGACAACGATATTGCCCGGAGGAGGATCATTGGCTCGGGCCAGATAGCGACCCAGTTGGGCAAGTTTGACGGTATAATAGGGGTTCGGCGGTTGAAGTCTTCGCGGTATCTTTAACCAACTGATCAAGCAGCTGTATTTCAGTTGGTGTCATCGCGATTTCGGCGGGCAGCTGCGG
>LGTG01000356.1 GCA_001190015.1 Candidatus Burkholderia crenata | reverse complement strand
ATTTCGAGATGTTGCAACGACCGGTTGAATTCGCCGTTTGCGAGGCGCAGTAACGAGCACTTTTACTTTGGATATCTAACTGAAATTATGCCGTGCGGAGCAGGCTCACACCACCGCGTGGCGACACCTGTTCCACCCCGCCTTGCAGCACATTCCCATCTGGGGGATAATCCAGCCTGAACATCGCGTGTAGTAAGTCAGCGCAGTGAGTCAGATTCGTGCTGCACCGAAAAGAAAATGCTGCATCCTCCCTTACCTGTCCAGCTTCCAGAACACGTGCGAGCCATTGAGTTTCAATGGCTTTTTTTCTGGCCCGGACTGATCGGCTTGCGCCGTCATCACCTTCCATTGCCGTGAATTTCGACGACTACTGCCGACAAAAAGCTGCGCCCGATGGCTCTAGCACGTACTACGCCCTGCGTCGTGCGCCCTCGGCCAGACAGCCGCTTCTGACAGCGTTCTACGCGTTGCGCCGGGAGCTGGAAGACACCGTCAAGGAAACCAGCGACCCTACCATTGGCCGTACCAAACACGCCTGGTGGCAAAAGGAACTGGCCAGCCTGTTCGGCGGCAAACCCGCCCATCCTGTGACGAAGGCGGTCGCCGCGCATCGGGCGAACACCCCCGTTCTCGACAACCAAGGGCGGGCGTCGATCGAAAACCTGGTCGACGGCTTCAGCATGGACCTCGATCAGGCACGTTATCTTGACTGGACGGGTTTGCGGCGTTATCTGGACAACGTCGGCGGCGTGTTTGCCCTGATCGTCGCCCGCGCGAGTGCACGCCGTCCGGATGATGCACCGGGCTGGGCCAATTCGCTTGGCACGGCGTTGATGCTGGCGGAGCGCATAGCGGAAGTCGGCGACGACGCGCGCCACGACCGCATTTATATTCCTATCGATGAAATGCAGCGCTTCAATGTCACCGCTGCCGATCTCATCAACCGCAAATACAGCGATGCGTTCACTGACCTCATGCGCTTCCAGACCGGCCGCGCTCGTGAAGCGCTCAAGCAGTCACTGGCCGCGATTCCCGCGGACGAGCGCGCGACCCAACGTGTGCTGCGTACGCAAGCGGCTTTATCGCTGGCCTTGCTCGACGAAATAGAACGCGAAAACTTCCAGGTGCTTCATCAGCGGATTGCGCTGACACCTATCCGCAAACTGTGGATCAGTTGGCGCGTCCGATAAGTCCGGTTGGGCCGCTCCGCTTCTTGATGCGCCGAGCCTAAGCCCGCAGCAAAGGCAGCGTCTCGAACTTCTGCCCGAGAACCGCGGTGGAATTCATTCCCCACACGGCCCGAGCACGGTCGCGTACACCTGCCTGAAGTCCACACCCACCGGCAAATTGCCGGTCCCGTCCAGCCTTGCCAATTCCGGCGCCACACCGGAAGGCCGCCATTCACGCGGCCGCCCATCACGAAATGCGACGCGACCGTGCCGTGATCCGTGCCGTTGCTCTGGTTCTCGCGGGGCCGCCCGCCAAACTCGGCATAGGTCATGATGAGCGTCTCGTTTCATCGGCCCAGTTCGACCAGCACCGAGCGCATCGCAACCATTCCCTCCGATAACTGCTTGAGCAATGCCGCATGCTGACCCGGCTGGTTCTGATGGGTATCGAAACCATTGAGCGTCAGGCGGATCACCGCGACACCCCTGCCCCGTCTGCGGCATGCCGGCAGGGGTATCGGTCGCGGCGAGCACTTGCATGGCTGTCTTAATCGAGGTGCCGAATGCACCGCCCGGAAATTGCGTCTTGAGCGCGAACTGACCGGCACGCGGACGCAGCCGGTCGGCCGCCTTCACGATCTCGTTTTCCACATCCAGGATATGCGCGAGCACGGGGTTGCGTTCCTTCAGCGATATCGGCGTCGCAAGCCGCGCCTGTTTCTCGAACTGCACGGGATTCACTAGTGCGACGGCGCGTGCGCCGTTCGCAAGCGGTCCCATTTCAGCGTTACCGATCACCACGGCATTGGCAGCGAATCCTGCCGGCACGGGCTGCACACGGAACGTGCGCGTGAGCTAGCCTTCGTGCAGATATTGATCCGAGCGCGAGCCGGTATCCCAGATCTCGATGGACCGGAAATGCGAGAGAGTCGGTTGCGAATAACTGACGCCCTGCACGATCGCGAGTTGCCGGTCTTTCCAGAGTGGCATCAATGGCTGCATGGCGGGGTGAAGACCCGTACGCTGGTCGAGTTGGATGACCTGTTCGCGCTTGATACCGATCCCTGGGCGCAGTACGGCGTATGCGGGGTCGGAGAACGGAATCACCGTGTTCAGGCCGTCGTTGCCGCCCTTCAGTTTGCCAGGATCAGGACGTTGCTGTACCCGCTCGAACGCATCTCGACCGGGTGCGGGCTTGCTGCGGCAAATGCTGAAGGCGCCGGCTGCACCGGTCATCGAAAGGAAGTCGCGTCGGTTCATGGGGCCACCTATTTCAACTGGTACGCAGGGTCCATCAGCAAGGCCCGCAGATAGGCGCTGCTGGTGACGTCGGGTTCGATGGCGTCGGCGGGAGAGACCGCCAGCACCGCGCTGCAATTGCATCGACAGGTTGGGACTGGCGTCCGGCGTCGTGTTGTATTGCGCGAGCCATGCATCGAGATCGAAGCGCAAGCCCGCACGCTGCATCGCTGCAGGTTTCATGGCGGCGTTTATCATCATGTTCGGCATTGGGCCTGACATCGCGCTCGTCTTCGCATTGGCCGCCACGGGGCGCATGCCATGCGCTTCGGTCGCGCGGAACAACTGTTCGATGAACTGCTTGCGTGCGAGTAGCGTGGTGCTGTTGATCCAGTTTTCACCGCCCGGCCAGCCCTTCACGTTCGGGGGATAAAAGAGATTTTCGCCGAAATTGCGCACCTGGGCGGCGAGCGCTGTTGTGTCCTGATCGCCATAACCAAGATCGAATCCGCGCACAGCACCGACTACGAATTCCGCAGGTGACTTGACCAGCACGCCACGGTTGCGCTCATCCCAGAACGCCCCCGATAAAAACAGGCCCCGCAACGCTGTCTTGATGTCGTAATGTGACTCGCGAAAACGCTCGGCGATCGGCGCTATCTGAGCCGGGTCCAGTGCATCGGAGATGAACTCGCGCCACAGTTCGGTCGTGATGAAGGTCGCCGTTTCCGGTTGAGCCAGGAGGATGTCGAGAACCTGGTCGCCATCAAAATTACTCATCTTGCCGAGGACGGTCTTGTCGCCGTCATCGTGGATCTTCGGATTGAATTGATAAGCTAGCGTATCCGGATCCAGCGTCCAACCGGTTTAGGCCCGTGCGGCCTCGGTTACGTCACGCTGCGAGTAATGTCCCTCGCCTAGTGTGAAAAGCTCCATGACTTCGCGTGTGAAGTTCTCGTTCGGCCGGCCTTTGCGGCTGCCGGCGCCATCGAGGTATTGCAGCATAGCCGGATCTTTCGAGACCACGTGGAGCAAGTCGCCGAAATTGCCGAGCGCGTCGCGGCACAGCAGCGCGTTCTGCCGGAACATGAGTTGCGGATAGTGAGTCTTGTATTCGCCGGACGGAAAATGATCGTGCCAGAATAGCGTCATGCGCTCGGTGAGCGGCGAGCGCGTGGTCACCATTTCCCGTACCCACCAGCCGCGCAACTCTTCGTAGCGACGGCTTTGTTCGCGCTGGTCGTCGCGGCGCTCGTCCTGCGTCCACGCACGGTGCACTTCAACTGATGGGATCGGCTCCGTGACCCACGCCGGAGGCGGGGTTGCGGCTTCGGGTTCGGGCGCCGGCAAGCAATGCATCAACAGCCTGCTCGCGGGTCATTCCAACGTACGGGGCAACCTCGCTCACGTTTGCTTCGAAGCCTGTGCGGGTTAGCAGGAAGCGGGCGTTGGTAGCATCGAGCGGATCGGCATCGACCGCCGCCGCTTCTGTCCGATGCACGTTGCGCATCCGGCGCGAAGTGTTGTTTTGCGCAGCCTGAGCCGTCAACGCGCTGGTTAGCATCAAACATAACGCGATGAACAACGTGGCAATACTCACGCCGATCGAGCGAACCGAGAGCAACGTGAAAGTCAGGAAATCTGGAGGGTTGCATTGAGGAGCGAATCCGGTGGCTGCATACAGGCGATGCGCTTACGCCAAGCCTCAGACGCCCAGCCTCAGCGCTTATAAAGGTCCCTGATCGCTTCCTCGATATGCTGGCGCAACAGCCGCCGCTCATCCGCAGTCATCACACCGTGCCGTGGAGGCCGTTCGGGCGGTTGCGGATCGCTTTGCGGTGCTGGCATGGCCGGCATGGCTTGCTGCGGATCGCGATTACCGTTGAGCGGCTTTTGCATGCGATGCGCATGAAGCGATCATCGAAGTGCTTCTTGGGCCGTTCTGAGTTGAAATCGGAACTGTCGCCCTCTGGACTGGAATACCGGGACGCAGGAGGATGAAGACAACGAGGAATCGGGAAGATCGAACGCTGACGAACTGCGATTGGAGGATTGTGATGGTTGCGCAAGAGCGGTGCGCGCGGCAAACACGGCGTAAAACGCGCTAGCGATCAGCGTTAGTCGGATGATGCGCTTGGTGCGCACAGGTATGCGCCGCCGCTCTCCCTTCATGTTGTTCCCTTCGTTGCTCGACAACCGGACAGTCCCAGGCTCTTTGGCGTGCTTGCGTGTCATGCCAGAATTGACGGTTAATGCCGCCATGACACTGACGCGCAATCGTTGTACTACTGGAGTATCCACCGAATGACGGGCTTAGGTAAAGGAGTGTATGCATAGAATCTTTATGTCGTGCCACACCCGCCGTGAATTTTGTAACTATCTGTTGCCTTAGAAATCGGTCAGACTCGCACGTCTTTCTAATCGCGCTAAGATGCCGTCATGGAAACCAAAAATCCCTCAAAAATACTCGTAGTCGACGACGACCCCCGTTTGCGCGATCTTTTGCGACGTTATCTCGGCGAACAGGGCTTCAACGTCTATGTCGCTGAAAATGCGCCGTCGATGAACAAGCTCTGGGTTCGAGAACGTTTCGATCTGCTCGTGCTCGACCTGATGTTGCCGGGGGAAGACGGACTGTCGATCTGCCGCCGTCTGCGTGGTAGCAACGACCGTACGCCCATCATCATGCTCACCGCGAAAGGCGAGGACGTCGACCGTATCGTGGGCCTGGAAATGGGCGCGGACGACTATTTGCCGAAGCCGTTCAACCCGCGCGAACTCGTCGCGCGGATTCATGCGGTGCTGCGTCGCCAGTCACCGTCCGAACTGCCGGGCGCGCCGTCCGAAACCACCGAAGTCTTCGAATTCGGCGAATTCGCGCTGAATCTCGCCACACGCACGCTCACCAAGAACGGCCAGGAAATCCCGCTGACCACCGGCGAATTCTCGGTGCTGAAAGTATTCGCGCGACATCCGCGTGCACCGCTGTCGCGTGAAAAGCTGATGGAACTGGCGCGCGGCCGTGAATACGAAGTCTTCGACCGCAGTCTCGATGTGCAGATTTCAAGATTGCGCAAGCTGATCGAGCCGGACCCAAGCAGCCCGCGCTTCATACAGACGGTGTGGGGTCTGGGTTACGTCTTCATCCCCGACGGCGCAGCCTGATTGAGTCCTGATCGAGTTCTGGCAAGCGCGCCCCGTGCGCGCCACAAGAGAAGAGTATCAACGAACCATGCGGATTAACAGGCGGCTACTGACGCTCGCGTTCGGCGGCTTGTTCTGGCGGACCTTCGCCTTGATCGCGTTGCTGATTGCGGTCAGCATCGCCGCGTGGTTTCAGAGCTTCCGGGTGATCGAACGCGAACCGCGCGCACAGCGCGTGGCGCTGCAGCTCGTCGCGGTCGTCAAGCTCACGCGTACCGCCCTCCTTTATTCTGATCCGGATCTTCGCCGCGCTCTGCTGCAGGATCTGGAGAGCAATGAAGGGGTGCGCGTGTACCCGCGCGAAACCACCGATAAATATCGTCTGCAGCCCGACGAGTCGCTGAACCGGCTGATCGAGCGGGACGTGCGGGGCCGGCTTGGCAACGACACGGTGATCGCGCAATCGGTCAACGATATCCCGGGCGTCTGGATCAGCTTCAAGATTGACGACGACGATTACTGGGTGGCGCTCGATCGCGATCAACTTGATAACGTCACGGGCTTGCAATGGGCCGGCTGGGGCGTCTTTGCGCTCGCGCTGTCGCTATTCGGCGCGGCGTTCATCACCAGCCTCGTGAACCGGCCGTTCGCGCGGCTCGCGCTAGCGGCACGCAGGGTTGGATCGGGACAATCGCCCGAACCGTTACCCGAGCGCGGCATGGGCGTGGCCGCCGAAACCAATCGCAGTTTCAACCAGATGGTGCAGGACCTCGAACAGCTCGACGCCGACCGGGCGTTGATGCTGGCGGGCATCTCGCACGACTTGCGCACGCCGCTCGCGCTTTTGCGGCTCGAAACCGAAATGAGCCCTTCCGACGAAGCAACGAAACTTGCGATGGTCGATGACATCGAACAGATGGACATGATAATCGGGCGCTTCCTCGACTACGCCCGGCCAATGCAACGGATGGCCGAAGCCGTCGATCTCTCGCTGATCGGCGGCGAGATGGCCTCGCGTTTCTACGCGGAAGACGGCGTGCTGATGAAAACCGACCTGGCTCAGGGTGCGATCATTGAAGGCGATCCGACCGACGTTCGGCGGGTGATCGGCAACTTGCTGGAGAACGCGCGCAAATACGGGCGCAGCGCGATGGACGATATCGCCCGCATCACGCTGCAAACGCGGGTCAGTCACGGGTGCGTGGAGTTGTCGGTGATGGATGAAGGGCGCGGCATTCCCGAAGATCAGGTCGCGCTGATTACGCGGCCGTTCTACCGCGTGGATACAGCGCGCACGCAGGCCAACGGCACCGGGCTCGGCATGGCGATTGTGCAACGGCTTGTCACCCGGCAGCGCGGCACGCTGCGTGTGCGCAACCGTCATCCGCACGCGGGGTTTGAGGTGACCATCGACTTCCCGGACACGAGACATAATGCTCACCTCCCTATGCTATTGAAGATCAATGGATAGTTGATTTGGATCGGCTGATTGCGGACCTTCAACCGCGTCTAATCGTGCGTAATACGCGTCGATATCGTCCCGACGTATGACCCATGGTGCGCCAGTACACGCCTGTGTAGCCGGCAACTGCTTCGTGCGAATCAAACGCAGAACCGTTGGCGCGCTGATACGTAATAACGCGGCGGCTTCCGCTGCGGTCAGCTCATTGCGCTCCTGCCGCTCTCCTTCGCGATAGACTGCAATCGAATGATCGTGACGCAAAATACCAACGCGCGCTGCTGTCCATGAATGACCTTTGGCCGTGCGTTTGCCCAGGCGATTAATAACTGCAGCGATAGATAGGTCCGGAAGGGTTCTTGCCAGCGCACGAACGATATCAATTGTGTTGCTGTCGATGACCCAGCGATGTTGCCCAGTACGATTCGTTTGGAATTCGAGTTCAGTGTGTTGATCTGCTTGCCAGTGAAGAAGCGCCCGGATGGTGTGGTCCTGCTTCGTGACGACAATCTCCTTGAGAACGGTACGCAAGATACGTTTCTTGATTTCGATGGCACTGGCGGGGTGATTCCACAGCCGTGGCAAATCCGTTCCCAACCTCAGAGTTCGTCGCGTGCGGCGCTGCTGAGCGAATCTGCCGGCTGCTCGCGCAGCGCATCAAGTTCGGCTTGCCGTTGCGCTTGTGTTGCCAACGCATCGTTCCAGCGGCGCTCCAGCTCGGCGGCAACCAGTCGGTTGTCAGGGTCGATGGCATCGTACTGTCGACGAGCACGGGTGGCTTCATAACGTGCCTGTTCGAGCGCCAGCTCCTTATGCCGGACTCGCTCGTCGTCACTCACGCGATTACGTTCGATGGCGTCCAACGAGAGGCGAATGCCCAATGGCTCAAGTCGCAGTAAGACTTCCTCGGACACGCGCTGATCTACACGCAACGCACCGAACGAAATGCAACTGGGACTAGCGTGATTCAGCATGCTGCCGCGGCAGTAATAGCGGGCCACCACACCTTTAGTGCCAGAATACGCAATATGCAGCTTGCGTCCGCAATGACCGCAACGTAATAGACCCGGCAACAGCGAACTGCCACGTTTAACCGAACCACGAACCATATTGCCCTTCATGTTGGCATTGTCGGTAATCAATTTGCGATTGCTCTCGTATTCTTCCCAGCTAATGTAGCCCGCATGGTGCTCGAACGATCAAGACTTGCCAATCCTCCCGATTGACGTGCGTGCCGCTGTAAAGACGTTTGCGGCCATTCTCAATGCGCACAATTGTCCTGGTCTTGCCAAACGCATAGGCACCGCCGTACGTGGGATTCGTCAGCATCTTCAGCCAGTGTTTATATCGGCAATCTCCAGGCGACATGGCGACCCTCTGGACCGTAGCTTACCGCCGGCAACTCGATATTCTCCTGCCTGATTCAGAGCAAGACCTGCCTGACACTCCCTAACTCACGATAACTCACGAAACTTCTGGAAGACCAGGCCGAGTGCTTCACGGATACGCTGGTCCGGATCGATCTCGATTCGATTGTTTGGGACCCGAACATAGCCAATTGGCACCGTCATGAATCACTCACCGCGTTTGGCCTTCTGGTCCAGTGCGGCTTGGGAGCGCTGGCGAAACGTCGATAGTTCCATCTCGGACAGCGTGCTTTTCATGCCCAACAAAAGCCGATCTGTAGGTTCCCGAGGATCATAAATTCCGTCCTCGTCGATCAGGATCGTTCCGACAAGTTGGCAGAATTCCAGTAGCATGTGCCAGTCACGCCCATTGCGCGCCAGCCGGAAGGCTTCAATGTAGAACACTGCACCCGATCTCGCCACTGCAAAGTGTAGCCAGTAGCCGTTCAAAATCCGGCCGATGAATACCGGATCCCGAGCGGCCAAGATCATCGTCGATGACGGATACATCGGGCCAGCCTAGCGCGCGGGCGCGATCCGCAAGCCCGTACGGTCGCAACTGGCTCTCACGGTTGTGCTGAACCTGATCGAATGTTGATTGCCTGATATACACGCACGCATGGCGCGCAAGATGTTCAGCGCGGATCTTGCTCATCGCGCACCTCCATCTCGATCGCGTCGATTACCGATTGCATCAGCAGCGCCAGTTGCGCCACCATTTCCGATAACGTCTCCGCTGGCAAGTACGTTTCATTGTGGGCTTTGTCGAACAGATCCCTCTGCCTGATCACCTGTTTGCGCATCGCTGTATCTCCCGTGTGTTGGCGACACACGGCAAGATAAAGCGGCATCAATCAGACGCTGCAGTTCGACCAATACCGCATGCGGCAACTCTGGCTGGAAGACCACGTGCACTTGGCTCGCTTCCTCCCAGGTCATCCACGGCGGAAGGTGCGCACGTGTACCGTTTTGTTAGCGGCGGTGCAAATCCGACACTAAACGGGGGCGTTGGGTTGAATAGAAGCGAAGTGACCAGGGGCCGTTGCTGC
>LGTG01000355.1 GCA_001190015.1 Candidatus Burkholderia crenata | reverse complement strand
TATCTGGCCCGAGCCAATGATCCTCCTCCGGGCAATATCGTTGTCTGGCGAGGATTGGTAAGGCTTACAGATATCCTGCTCGGTTTCGAACTCGCCGAAAAATATGGGTAATTGCAAGCTGTACAGTACCGGTACAGATAGTCGGATCATTTCCTGTACGGTGCGGTAGGGTTTGTGCCGCGGAATGAGGCATGCTGATTCCGAAATTCGTCATAGGAACCCTTACATCATCGGCACGATCCATTTCCTGGGCCCGCGTTTTTTTGCAGGGGTTGGATCGGTTAAAAAACGCGTTCGAGAATTCGTTCAAGCAGGGTGGCAGCATGAGCACTGCCGAAGCGTCTTTTCAACCGGACCGCAATTGCGACAGCGTTTGGCGTGCTGATCGTTTTAGTTTGTTGATCGACGACACGCTAGCGCTCGTCGGACGCCCGGTCTTCAGTAAATCGGCCAGCAATATCCCGATGCCATCGGTCGCGCAAAGCGCGGCATCTGCATCTATATGGATAATCTGTATTTCACGGCGGGTTTGATCGGCGGCGCGTTGCGCGAGACGCTGGGCAGCCGGACGGTCCTGATGTCGCTAAGCGTGCTCGAAAATGAAACGGGTTGCGTGAACATGCACAGCAGACTAATCGTGATCGCTGACTAGCTGCTGATGGCTTAGCCGAATCTCAACAATGCATTCCGCTATCGATGCAAACGCTGACCTGCGCATCCAACGCGCGTTGGCGTTAACAGGCAACACGCAACGCAACACGCTGCTCGCCGAGCATCCCGGCTGCGAACTGGAGGTGCTCGCGTGAGAAATCAGCGAACGGCACGGCACGAACAAAGCGATCGCAGCGTTGTTGAAGGACTCTGCGGAGCATTGCGGCGGTATCCGCGGGCATCGGTGCGAACAATCTTACTGCATGAAGTGCCGCCGGATGCAGCACCACGCCCGATGTGCTCGCTGTATTACAGCGCATGACAGGCTTGCATGCGCTCGCCGGTCCCAAGTTCGATACCCCCGCGCGACGCTATGGCAACGCGGTTTCAGCAAGCGCGAACCGCGCGGCGTGCTGGATCCGGATGTCGGATTGCGACGGCGAGATGTGGCGTGTTGTCACAACGCATCTGGCGCTGGCGTCGCGTGAACGACGCGGGCAAGTCGAGCAAGTGTTGCAAAGTTTGGAGGCCCCGGCCATGCCGGGAGCCCTCAACGCGTGGTCTATTGACGGTCGGACGCTGCGCCGGTTGCTCTCGCATTTTTATCGCGCATGCGCTCCACGGACCTTTCCAACACGCTGTCCGTTGTTCGCTTTTAACCTTATCACGATGCATCCCGGCGAGCGTCTTGCGGGGGTGAATGTGCATCGAAGTTCGCATGGCGCGGGTGGCATTGGATCACTCTTCATTGATCGCGAAGCTATCCATGTCGCCATAAAACTGACGCTTGTAACGAAAACCCTTTAAAAAAGGCTTAGAAACACAAAAAGACTCGCACGAAGTTCAATGGCGCTTGTAGAATCCGGCGTTGATACGGATGCATTCACGCAACCGTATTCTAAAAACACTGAGCTCAACAGGTAGGAGAAACATGCCGACTTCCGCAAAAACCGTCGCTAAGAAAGCTGCTCCCAAGGCTGCAACGAAGACTGCAGCACCCGTCAAGAAGATAGCTGCCAAGAAGGCTGCATCGACGCCGGCTACTGTGGCGAAGAAAGCAGCTGTGAAGCCGACGGCAAGGCTGTCACCGATCAAGGACACGTTCACGAAGGCATCGCTCGCCGCGCATCTGGCGGACCGTGCGACTGTCGACCTGAAAGCAGTGAAGGCCGTCCTGGCGGCACTCGAGGACACCATCCTCGGCGCAGTTCACAAGAAGGGCGCAGGCGAATTCACGCTGTCGGGCCTCTTGAAGATTTCGGCGCAAGTCGTGCCGGCGAAGAAGAAGCGCTTCGGCAAGGACCCGTTCTCGGGTGAAAACCGTTGGTTCGCAGCGAAGCCGGCCAGCGTGCGTATCAAGGCACGTGCGTTGAAGAAGTTGAAGGACGCCGCTGCGTAAGCTGACGGAAAAGCATCGAAGGACTATGGCAGCGCAGGTGTAGGGGCGAACCGTAGTCGAGAAAAATGGCCGGCTCCACAAGGAATCGGCCATTTTTTGCCTTCTTCCGATGATGCGAGCTTGGACGGCGACGGCCCAGCAAAAGAGCGCTCTGGCCAACGTCGCGCAGGCACAAGCGCAAGTGAAAACCGCGAGTCTCGTGCCGCAGCAAATCAGCCAGGTGCAGGCCACGGTGGAGGAACGCCGGCAGCAGGTTCAACAGGCCGAGGCACAGGTGGAAGCGGCAGCGTTGAACCTGTCCTATACGGAATTGCGCGCACCCGCGGACGGCTGGATCACCAAACGCAACGTGCAGTACGGCACGTTCCTGCAGGCGGACACCTCGATTTTTTCCCTGGTGACCACCCCCGTTTGGGTCACGGCCAACTTCAAGGAGTCGCAACTCGAACGCATGCGTCCCGGCGACTCGGTGGATGTATCCGTCGATGCTTTATCCCGACCTGAAGCTGCACGGTCACGTGGACAGCATCCGGCTTGGCAGCGGTTCGCGCTTTTCGGCTTTCCTCGCTGAAAACGCCACGGGCAACTTCGTGAAGATCGTGCAGCGCGTGCCGGTGAAGATACTTATCGATAGCGGATTGCAGCCCGATCTTCCGCTGCCGCTCGGAATCTCCGTGATTCCGAAGGTGATGTTGAAATGAGCGATCATGCCGGCTGGAAACCGATGTCCAATCCCTGGCTGATTGCTGTCGCGGTTACGCTCGCGGCGTTTATGGAAGTGCTCGACACGACCATTGTGAACGTTGCGTTGCCGCACATTTCGGGCGCGATGTCCGCGAGCTACGACGAAGCCACCTGGACGCTGACCGCGTATCTTGTCGCGAACGGCATTGTGCTTCCCATCTCCGCATTTTTCTCGAAACTGCTGGGACGTAAACGATATTTCCTGATCTGCATCGCCGCATTTACAGTCTGTTCGTTGTTGCGCGGGCTTGCCACCGACCTGTGGCAACTGATTGTGTTCCGGGTTTTGCAAGGCTTCTTCGGCGGAGGCTTGCAACCGAACCAGCAGTCGATCATTCTCAATACCTTTCCGCCCGAGCAACGCGGCCGTGCGTTCTCGATTTCGGCCATAGCGATCGTGGTGGCGCCGGTGGTCGGGCCGGCGCTCGGCGGCTGGATCACCGAAACCTCACGTGGCGCTGGGTGTTCCTGATCAACGTGCCAATCGGCGTGATTACGACCATTACGGTGATGGAGTTTGTTGAAGATCTGCCGTGGGAGAAGCAAAAAGACCGGAAGGAACTGGGCCTCGATTTCATCGGCATTGGCTTGATTGCGCTGGGTCTTGGCTGCCTGCAAGTGTTCCTCGACCGCGGCGAGGACGACGACTGGTTCAAGTCCGGTTTCATCACGACCTTTGCGATTCTGTCGTTGATCGGCATTGTGGGCGCGATCTTCTGGCTGCTTTACGCGAAAAAACCGGTGGTCGACCTGCGCGTATTGAAGGACAGGAATTTTGCGTTGGGCTCAGTGTGCATGGTGGGTTTTGCGGCGATTCTCTATGGCAGCGCGGTACTTGTGCCTCAACTCGCCCAGCAGCAACTCGGTTATACCGCGACGCTCGCAGGCCTCGTGTTGTCGCCCGGCGCAATGTTGATCGTGGCCATCATTCCAGTAGTCAGCAAGCTGATGCCGATCATACAAACCCGCTTCCTGGTCGACTTTGGCTTTTTCCTGATGGCGTGTGTGTTGTTTTATACGCATCACCTGGTGCCGAACATCGACTTCAAGACGCTGACAATCATGCGAAGTCCGCAATCCATCGCCATTGCATTCCTGTTCGTACCCGTCACTACGCTCGCGTATCTGACGCTGAAGGCATCCGAGAATGCGGACGCTTCCGCGTTGTTCACGATGTTCTGCAACGGGCGAGATCGATCGGCATTTCGCTCGCGACCGCCTCCATCATGGAACGGACTCAGGCGAACATGGCGCACATGTCCGTGCACATGACGCCGTTCAACCCGAACTACAACGACTCCATGCAGCGTCTCACGCACACGCTGATGGACATGGGCCAGACCATGCAGCAGGCCATGACCACGGTGACCGGACTGATGTACAAGCAGTACATTTCGCAGTCGACGATCCTCGCCTACCTTGACGTATTCGGCGCGGTGGCGATCTTTGCGTTGTGCTTGCGTTGTGCTTCGTGCCGATCACATTTTTCTTCTCGCCGGTGAAGGCCTCGGGTGGCGGAGGAGGGCATTGAGATGCACAGACGCTTGATTCCCGTGCTGCTTTCAATGTTTGCCGGCGCGTGTTCGGTCGGCCTAAATTTCACGCCACCCGACGCGAAAGCCCCGGATAATTAACAGGATTTGCAGCGCGTGCAGAACCCGCCTGACGACATGCGGTTTCCCCACGCGAGCGCGCCGTCGCTCGCGGACACCCATGCTGATCCCGATCCTCGCTGGTGGCGGCCAGTTCAACAACGCCACGCTGGACTCGCTGATCGACCGTGCGGCGGCGGGCAATCTGAATTTGCAGAGTGCGGTGCTGCGCATAACGGCGGCGCGTGAACAAGCGGTGGTATCGGGCGCGCAGGGGTTGCCGCAAGTCAGCGCGAACGCGAGTTATAAGCGTGAGCAACCGGGCTTGAAGGGCTTGCTGCAATCGCAAGGTGTGTATCAAGGTCAACGCGCTCGGGCCCGACAGTGCGGGCGTGACTGGCGCCCTGAATTCCTTGACGGCGCCGGTGAGCCTCTTCCAGGATGGTTTCGATGCATCGTGGGAACTCGATTTGTTTGGGCGGGTACGGCGCTCGGTGGAGTCGGTGAATGCGCAGACGGAATCTGCGATAGAGAATCACAACGACGCCCTTGTCTCGCTTGAGGCGGAGGTTGCGCAGACTTATTCGCAACTGCGCGGGGCGCAACTGCTCAAGCGGATCACGCTGGCCGAGATCGATTCGGGGCAGCAGATCCTCAATTTGACGCGTGAGCAGGCGCGCGTGGGGCTGACGAGCGAGAGCGACGTACAGAGCGCGACTGCGCAGGTGGGGTCGTTGCAGGCCCAGCTATCGCAATTCGACGCACAGATCGTGCAGGCAATGAACGGTCTCGCGGTATTGACCGGGAGTGCGCCGGGGGCGCTGGATGCCGAGTTGGAAGTGCCGGGCGCTGTTCCACCGGTGCCGCCGAGCGTGCCGATTGGTTTGCCATCTACGTCGGCGCGGCGGCGTCCCGACATTCGCCGTGCGGAGAGTGATCTGCATGCGGCCACCGCTGAGATTGGCGTGGCGGTGGCGCAGATGTACCCGGATGTATCGTTGACGGGGAACGTGGGTACGCGTGCCCTCGAGGCAAAATATCTGGCGCACTGGTCGAGTCTTTTCTGGACGGTCGGACCGAGTATTTCGCTGCCAATTTTCGAGGGCGGGGCGTTGCGGGCGAACGTGCGGATAGCGAAGGCGCAGGCGGGTGAGGCGGCGTTGCAATACGCTCGACGGTGCTGAGAAGCGCGCAGGATACGGATAATGCGCTAGTGTCATACGTCATACCGGACGGATCAGGACCGCAGGGAGGCTTTGACGCGCACGGTGGAGGTCAACCGGATCAGCCTGGAGCTGGCGACCGATAGTTATCGGAAGGGTTTGGTGACTTTCATCACGATCCTTGATGCCGAGCGTCAGTTGGCCGAGACGCGGCGACAACTGGCGCAATCGACAGTGCGCGTGACGACGGATCTGATCGTTTATATAATAGGGTAGCAGATGGCACGGGGCAAGCGAAAACGGCTGACAGCAGCAGACCACCGACCCTCCGGCCGCCAACCTACCTCGTCCACCGGGGCAGGCATTTACCCGTTTGCACCAAAACCGGGCATCTCCTCCGCCTCATCAATCACACCGGCTACCCTCTGCGCACTTATTTGAAGCAAACTTCCACATAACCCGCCAAAACAATGAGTAAAAACAAGTAGTGGAAAAAATGGCACGCCTTTTGCTTAATTGTAGATACTGAAACTACCGAAGCGTCAGACAGGCATGGACCAGCTTGAAGAGCGATATCGAGCCGGCATTTCCACGCACAGGCGGCATCAGGCCGTGATCAAAAAAGGACGCAAGATGCAGATCTACGACGAAATGCGTCACGAAGAAACCGTGCGGGCGCACTACGCACGTTTCTTCCCGGTAGCTTTCCACTCAAAGCCCCGAAACCATCGCACGCAAGCGCGCGGAAGCCGATCTGCTGTTCAGGTGTGTCGGCATCACGTTCGCTGTGAACGGTGACTTGTCGGACATCGAGCGCCTGATTCTTTTCGACATGATCCCGCCCATCATCCCCGGTGACGAATGGCGCAAGCTTGAGGCCGGACTCCGACAGCGGGTACGTGCACTGAACATTTTTATCCGCGACGTCTACCACGATCAGGACATCGTCCGGGCAGGCAAGATTCCCGCCGAACAGGTGTACACGAACGCGCAATACCGTCCTGAGATGCACGGCGTGGACGTGCCGCTCGACGTCTACGCGCACGTCGCCGGTGCGGACGTGGTGCGCGCGGGTGACGCGGGCGAGTTCTACGTGTTGGAAGACAACCTGCGGGTGCCCGCGTGTCGTACATGTTCGAAAACCGCAAGATGATGATGCGGCTCTTCCCCGAATTTTTCGTGCAGAACCGCATTGCCCCGGTTGCGCACTATCCCGACCTGCTGCTCGAAACGCTGCGCTCGATCGCCCCGGCGGGCGTGGAGGACTCCAACGTGGTGGTGCTCACGCCCGGCATGTACAACTCGGCGTACTTCGAGCACTCCGCGAATTCAACCGGTCGTTGCAACATCTCGAAATTTGGAGGTGTTAAATGGGGCGACCGCGGAGCTGGAGCTCGCAACAAACCGGGAGGCCAATGATGCCATCGCCGGGCAGGCCAGGTGTCAATCAGTTTGAGACGAAGCAAGCGTTCTGGAAATTTATTGCCGAGGGAATGGAAAGTGACGCTGCGGCGCTGGCCTGCGGCGTGTCACAATCGTTGGGTCCGCGATGGGTTGCGAGGCCAGCT
>LGTG01000354.1 GCA_001190015.1 Candidatus Burkholderia crenata | reverse complement strand
TTTTTTCAAGACAAAACACGCATACGTTATTCACATCTGGGCTGAAAGCTGGAAGAATGTATACAGCGACCGGGCCAATCTCATTGCAGTTTTCTGCACCGTAAGCGGGCGTATCTTCTGGATAACGACGGTAACCGGGGCTGCACCGCAGCTGCCCGCCGAAATCGCGATGACACCAACTGAAATACAGCTGCTTGATCAGTTGGTTAAAGATACCGCGAAGCCTTCAACCGCCGAACCCCTTACATGTTATCCTATTAAACTTGCCCAACTGGGTGGCTATCTGGCCCGAGCCAATGATCCTCCTCTGGGCAATATCGTTGTCTGGCGAGGATTGGTAAGGCTTACAGATATCCTGCTCGGTTTCGAACTCGCCGAAAAATATGGGTAATTGCAAGCCGAGCCGCTGCGCAAGGCCGCACGCTCGTCTTCGTTCAGCGTGCCCAGATCACACAAGGCCCAAGCAGACGAACCGAGCCGGCTGTTGCGCTGTCCAACCCGGCAAGCAGCCCGAGCAAGGTCGACTTGCCCTATCCCAATGCGCCGACTATGGCCACGCTGCTGCCCTTTTCGATCGACAGGTCGATCTGATCGAGGATGATCAATTCGCCTGTCGCGTCCTTCACCTGCTTGCTTAAACCCCGTACTTCAATGACTGGTTCGATATTGTTTTGCATGGGGAGACTTAAGGTGAACTGGACAACGCGCGCCACGCTGGCACCGCTGGCATTGGTGGTATGTATGGGTTGCATGCATGGACGCTGCGCCGGCACATGCGGCGCAAGACGCGGCCACGGTCGGGGCTGCAGCCACAGCCGCCAAACCGTCGATCGTGGTCCTCGGCGACAGCCTTTCCGCGGAACCCAGCCTGCCGCGCGATACAGGCTGGGTTCCATTGCTGCGTTCGAAGCTTCCGCAAGAGCACTGATTATAGCGTCGCCAATTCAAGCATCAGCGGCGACATCACTAGCGGCGGCTTTGCCCGCCTGCCCGCTGCGCTCAACCGCCTCAAGCCCAACATAGTCATTGTGGAACTCGGCGCCAACGACGCGCTGCGCGGCGTGCCGCTCGCGACCACCTAGGCGAACTTGCGGACCATTATTGAGAAATCGCAGGCAGCCAACGCGAAAGTCTTACTCGTCGGGATGTATGTTCCGCCTAACTATGGCCCCGACTATTCGCAAAAGTTTCACGACGTCTACGAACAATTGTCCAAAGAAAAGCATGTGCCGCTAGTCCCGTTCTTACTGGCCGGTATTGAAAACAAGCCCGAAATGTTCCAGGCGGATCAGATGCATCCGACCCCTCAAGCCCAGCCCTTGCTATTGAACAACGTTTGGCTAGTTTTAAGACTTTCGCTGGGCACGCCATCGAAATGACCGGGGGATATAATTACTGGATTGAAGAAATTCATCGATATAACCCCGCTTGAACCCTGTCCGCGCGCGCCCGGTTGGCTTTTAGCCATGCGCGGAATGCGGCCACGATTCAGTAATTAAGATTTTTGCGTAACCCTGAAAAACCCCGGCTCCGCTGTGAGTGCATTGAAAGGAGGTAACGTGAAATATTTACCAATTCTCGCTTTGACCGTCGCGATCTCGGCTTGCGCCGCTCCGTCCCCTAACGTTAGTCAGGTCGGCACGAGCCAGCAACCGCCGAAGGCCGTCGCACAATGTATCGCGCAGAAATGGGCCGATAAATCACAGCAACAAGTGATCTCGCAGGACCCGTTCGCGAACGACATGGCAGCCGATGTCTACGTTCCGGGTCAGCAACCGCCGGACGGCGCAGCCGCGCTCGTACGCCCCAACTATTCGGGCCCGAGAACATGGGTCGGTTTCCGCTGCGGGCTCGGCCGGCAGCGACGCCACCGACGATATCCAGGCATGCCTCTTACCTCAGTGCAGGTCTAGTGCCGAGTGGTTATAAAAAAGCCCCGCTGGTTTCGCCAGCGGGGCTTTTTATCATGCGGGTCAAATCCAGAGAATCAGACCGCGGAGATCCTTGTGACTGATCGAACGTGGTGGACACGTTCGTGATCTTCACCTTCGAACGCGCCTTCAATGAATCGAGGTACGACTCCATCTCCGTTTGCGCGTACACCTGCGCGACTTGCTGCTGCGCGCCGGCCAGACGGTCCGGAGTCACCGGATCAGGTTTCTCGACACCATTCACGCGATAGATAGCGTAACCGTCCGCGCCAAGATCGACGCCAACATAAGCCGACAGCTTCGACGAATCCGCTTTGAAGATCGCAGCGAGCGCGGCGGGCGGCAGGCCCTGCGCGTCGTTACGCGATACCTTCGATACCGACGAGAAACCTGCAGTCGAGTTCGACTTCTGCAACTCGGTCAGCTTGGCCTCGCCATCCTTGCGCGCGGCCTGGGCCGCTTCTTCTGCCACGACCTTCGTGCGCACTGCGTCCTTGATGGTGTCGAGTGCGGGTATTGCCGCCGCTTTGTAGTCCGTCACACGGCCTGCAATCAGCGTGCTGTTACCGATATCGATAGTCTGCGTGTTGTTGTGTTGCTTCACGGAGTCCGGTGCGAATACGGCTGCGAGGAACTTCGAATTGTTCATCGGGCTATCAGGCGGCAGCTTCGGATCCGGCTTCGATCCAACCGTCGCGGTCTGGATTTGCAGCTTGTATTTGTCGGCAGCGGGTTGCAGTGACTTCGACTGCTCGTACACCGTCGAGGTGAAACCTTCCGCGTCATCAGCCAGGTTCTTCGCCGCTTGCTGTGCGATGACTTCCTTCGTGATCGCGTCCTTCACTTCGTCGAACGGCTGCGTGACGGACGGCTTCACGTCAGTCGCTTCGAGAATGTGATAACCAAAATCCGTCTGCACGATCCCGCTGATTTCGCCCTTCTTCAGGCTGAACGCAGCATCGTCGAATGCCTGGCCGCCTGCAATCATGCCGCGGCTGAAATAACCCAGGTCACCGCCCTTTGCCGCCGATCCCGAGTCCTGCGAATTTTTCTCTGCAATCTGCGCGAACTGGTCCGGATGCGCCTTGACCTGCGCGAGCAATGCGTCGGCTTGTTGTTTGGCCTTCGCTTTGTCCGCAGCGCTCGCGTCTTTCGGCACCGTGATCAGGATGTGGCTCACGCGCATTTGCGCCTGCGTCTTGAAGCGCGCGATGTTGTCGTCGTAGTACTTTTTCAGGTCCGCGTCGGACGGCTTGACCGCTGCCGACAACGTGGCCGGCGACATCGCCAGATACTGGATGGTCGCGGACTCGGGCGTGGCGAACTCAGCACTGTGCGCGTCGTAGTACGATTTCAATTGTGCGTTGGTAGGCTGGATCTTCGCGGCGTAATCGACAGTGCGGAACGCGAGACCTTGAACGTAGCGGCGCTGCTCGGCAATCTCGGTCAGCGTTTGCGCCAGGGTCTTCGACGTGAACGCCGTGGACTGGATACTCGACGGAATCTGGTCGGAAGCGAGGCTATAACGCACGCGCTCGTCGTACTGTTCAGGCGTCATGCCCTGCATGGCGAGCAATTGCTTGTACTGGTCCACGTCGATGGAACCGTCCGGCTTGCGCAGCGAAGCGATGGTCGGATCAGCCAGCAAGGTACGGCGGACGGCTTCGTCGGAAGCGGTCAGGTGGAGGCGCTGGGTTTCGTCGGCGAGCACGCGCTGCTGCACGAGGCTGTCGATCAGCGACGCGCGCATTTCAGGCGAGTCGAACATCTTCGGGTCGAACTGGGCGCCGAGCATCTGCCGCGCGCGATCGATTTGCTGACGTATCGCGCCGTCGTACTCGACACGCGTGATCTTGTGGCCGTTGACGCTGGCGATGTTGGCGTTTTCGTCGAAGAAACTGCTGAAGCCCTGGATACCCACAATTCCCAATCCCGGCACGACGATCAGGATCAACAGGGCCATCATCAGACGTTGGTGATTACGGAAAAAGTCGAGCATGCCTGACTATTCTGCTTAATACGAAACGCCCGATATTACAGCAGCGGGCAATAAAAAAGGCGAACCGGAGTTCGCCTTTCTCGTGTGCGCCCGGCATGGGCGCAATCTTGGAGGTGTAAGTCCTCCCGTGAGTTGACCACAGCGAACGAAGTGAAGCGCAACTGCGTGAGGGTGACCGAGCGTGGAGCGAAACCGTGAGCCGATGTACAAGAACCGGATAGAAGGCGGTGCCGATCAGGGCAAGTGGGCACGTAACCGTGAAGCTCTCGTGGTCAAGGATTAGGTGCGGTAAATCCGGCGGTTGTGCGGTGAAGGATTGCGTTCTTACCTGGG
>LGTG01000353.1 GCA_001190015.1 Candidatus Burkholderia crenata | reverse complement strand
GTAAGAACGCAATCCTTCACCGCACAACCGCCGGATTTACCGCACCTAATCCTTGACCACGAGAGCTTCGCGGTTACGCCCCCGCTTGCCCTGATCGGCAGCGCCTTCTATCCGGTTCTTGTACATCGGCTCACGGTTTCGCTCCACGCTTCCTCCCCACGCTCGGTCACCCTCACGCAGTTGCGCTTCACTTCGTTAGCTGTGGTCAACTCACGGGAGGACTTACACCTCCAAGAGATTGCGCCCATGCTGGGCGCACACGTAAAAACGCCGCCTCGATGGGCGGCGTAAGGCTAATTGGTTAGGTTCAACCCCGACGTATCACTCCACGCCGCACCCCAGTTTCGAATGCCAGCGCGAGTAGCCGAAATAGATCGCCAGCCCGATTGTCAGCCATACCACGAACGCGATCCACGTCACGGCTTGCAGATTCAGCATCAGGAACAGGCAAGCCAAAACGGCCAGCACCGGCACGACTGGCACGCCCGGGCAACGGAGAACGCACGCGGCATATCAAGGTGCGTACGGCGCAGGATCAGCACCGCAATAGACACCATCGAAAACGCGGCCAGCGTGCCGATATTGATCAGTTCAACCAGCACGGTCAGCGTGCCGAGCACCGCGCCCAGATCGATGAAACTCATGATCCAGTTTTGCCCCACAACCTGCAGAGCGTACGACACCGGATGCGAGATATTGGCGCTGCGCCGCCGGGACAATACCGGTCACTGCCACCGCCACATAAAGTAAGGCACATACAGCCAACGACGAAATGATGCCGATCGGCAGATCGCGTTTAGGATTCTTCACTTCTTCGGCCGCCGTCGACACCGAGTCGAAGCCGATAAACGCAAAGAACATCACGGCTGCCGCACTGAATACGCCGCTCCAGCCATTCGGCATGAACGGATGCTAGTTCGCGGGCGTGACGTGGAACACGCCAACGCCAATCACCATCAGCACGATCGCGACCATCACGTTGTTCACGCGCGCCGATTCCTTGATACCGATCGACAGCAGCGACTGCAGATAATCCGACCAGCCGACCGACACCGCCGACGTCGCCAGCCCGTATTCCAGCATCAGATCCCAGCCGATAACCCGCGGCCAGTTCGCCGAGCGTGGCGTACGAATACGTGTAGATGGACCCGGCAACGGGAATTGTCGATGCAAACGCCGCATACGCAAGCGTCGCGAGTCCGCACGCAATGGCCGCGAGAATAAACGACACCATCAGCGCCGGACCGGCTTGAACCGCGCCGGTCCCGGTGAGCACGAAAATCCCCGTGCCAATAATCGCGCCGACACCCAGAAACGTCAGATCGAGCGCCCCCAGCGTTTTTTTGAGTCCGGCGCGTTGCGCGTCGGCGAGCATGTGCTCGTCGATGCTTTTCTTGCGGAACAAGGACATGAACGGGTGACTCCTCAAACCTCGGGCACAGTGCGCCAAATCAAATCGATTGGAAAACCTGGGGTTTTATCGGAGAGCAGAAGGATAGGCGTCGCAAAACGTTGCAGCTAACCTAATTTTGATTTCGTTTCTTCAACACAATTTTTAGGAAAGCGCTCGAAAATTGCGTATTTGAGCAAATTTTAGATAAGTGCAGCTTCTGTAACCGGAGTCAGCGGACGAAGCCGCTTTTTGGAGCGTTTTGTCGCAACGCGGAATTGCATATCGCGATTGGTTAACCGACTGCTCAATGAAAAAACCGAAGCGCGAGGGCTTCGATTTTCGTTTTCCAGCAGGCCAGCAAGGCAGCACGCCAAGCTTAGCCAACGAAAGCCTTCTCAACCACGTAATGTCCCGGATGATTATTGCTGCCTTCCCGGAAGCCCATTTCATCGAGGATCTGACGCGTGTCGCGCAGCATGTGCGGGCTGCCGCAAAGCATCACGCGGTCGTTTTCCACCGAGAACGGCGCCACATCTAGATCGGCGAACAGCTTCTTCGTTTCGATCAGGTCCGTGATCCGGCCGCGATTGGCGAACTCTTCGCGGGTAACTGTCGGATAATACACCAGCTTTTCCTGGATCAGCTCGCCCAGATGCTCGTGCGCCGGAAGGTGCTCGGTGATGAAGTCCTTGTACGCGAGTTCATCGACGAAACGGCAGGTATGCGTAAGCACGATCTTGTCGAAACGGTCATACACGTCCGGGTCCTTGATGATCGACATGAAAGGAGCCAGGCCCGTACCGGTCGACAGCAGCCACAGCGTTTTGCCGGGCAGCAGGTTGTCGGCGACCAGCGTGCCCACTGGCTTTTTGCCGATCAACACCGGATCGCCGACCTTCAAATGTTGAAGACGCGATGTCAGGGGACCGTCCTGCACCTTTATGCTGAGAAATTCGAGGTGCTCTTCGTAATTCGCGCTCGCCAGGCTATAGGCGCGGAGCAGCGGCTTGCCATCGACTTCCAGGCCGACCATGGTGAACTGGCCGTTTTCGAAACGGAATGCGGAATCGCGTGTGCAAGTAAAGCTGAACAGCGTGTCGGTCCAGTGATGGACGCTAAGAACGGTTTGAGGATTAAGTTTGCTCATGGCTTCATGGATAGTGCGGAATCAGGGCGGCCCAGTAGTGCGTTCCGGCGGCCGCTATAAAAACGCGGGCTCGATTCCGGCGACAACACCTCGAAGGCGCAACGAAAGCAATGCGTAATGCTAAAGCGGAATTTCTGGCGACATGCGAGAACCGGGCTGATTGTTGCTGATTGCGGCTAAGACCTGCACGCTCGGAGCGAATGTTCCGCATTCCCCGCTTCCTCACGCGTAATCCGTTACTTTACCTTACAATTACCCATATTTTTCGGCGAGTTCGAAAGCGAGCAGGATGTCTGTAAGCCTTACCAATCTTCGCCAGACAACGATATTGCCCGGAGGAGGATCATTGGTTCGGGCCAGATAGCCACCCAGTTGGGCAAGTTTGACGGTATAATGCACATAATAGGGGTTCGGCGGTTGAAGGGTTCGCGGTATATTTAACCAACTGATCAAGCAGCTGTATTTCAGTTGGTGTCATCGCGATTTTGGCGGGCAGCTGCGGTGCAGCCCGGTTCACCGTCGTTATCCAGAGATACGCCAGCTTACGATGCAGAATACTGCAATGAGATTGGTCGATTTTCTATCGCAATGCGTACCAGTCAAGTTTTTCAATAGCCTGTCTGCGGGAAGTAACGGGTAAATTGGTGATCAACTCCCATTCAATACGTTTTCTGGCCTTGGGTAGCCCCAGTTCAACTGCAAGAATTATCGTCAGGGACAGAGCCGGGTAA
>LGTG01000029.1 GCA_001190015.1 Candidatus Burkholderia crenata | reverse complement strand
ACCGAGGCGTACCTTCGGCTTCGCACCTTGCCAGGAGAATAAAGTCAATGCGACTGGGGAAGCTTTGGCCACCCGCATACCGGGCAGGTTACCTGCCGTGCAATGCGCATCGTGTTCCATTCCATGCGCAGTGAGTCGAGCATCATCAGGCGTCCTGTCAACGTAGTACCGAAGCCACCAATCACCCTTAGCGCTTCCGCCGCCTGCATCGTCCCAATGATCCCGACTGTCGGCGAGAAGACACCCATGGTCGAGCACGCAACTTCCTCGAACGCTTCATTCGGCGAGAACACGCATGCGTAGCAAGGTGATTCGTCCGAGCGGAAGTCGAAGGTGCTGATTTGGCCGTCGAAGCGCAGCGCGGCACCCGATACGAGCGGCACGCCGTGCGCGAAGCACGCGGCGTTGATCGCGTGGCGGGTGGCGAAGTTATCGGTGCAATCGAGTACGACCGTGGCGTTCGGGACGTGAGCGTCGAGCCAGGCTGCATCAGCGCGAACAGCGGCTGTGGTCACCTTCACACCGGGGTTCAGTGCGGCGAGCGTAGCGCGGACCGACTTCACCTTCGGTTCACCGACCGATGCACTTGTGTGCAAGATCTGCCGCTGGAGATTGGTGAGATCAACGGAGTCGGCATCGACCAGCGTGACCTCGCCAACACCCGCTGCGGCCAGATACATGGCAGCAGGAGACCCGAGCCCACCCGCGCCGATGATGATGGCGTGTGCATTGAGAAAGCGCTGTTGCGCTTCAATGCCGATTTCATCGACGAGAATGTGGCGAGAATAGCGGAGAAGCTGATCGTCGTTCATCGAGCGCTCAAGTAGGCTTCGACTGGAACGCCGTGAAGCTCGGAACAGGCGCTGGACAGTCGTAAAACCGCTATTCTAAGCGCGCATCGCGGAGAGTTGTTACTCCGGTCCCGGGCAATCAGAGGATGCTGTGGTGAACGTGGGGGAAGCGGAGGTGGATGACTGACGCAGCGCGGCGTTGTGCTGGAAGACGGTGGTGCGGAATCTTTGTTTGTCGCTTGCTTGCTTGTTGCTGAATCAATAGGCGCAGACCTCAAGCCCGCGCCGATTGAAACCTGGACAAAACTTACTGTGTAGCCGAAGCAGGCACTGGCGCAGACGCGGGCGCCGGCGTAGCGTCCGCACCTGGCACACCGGAGGCAGGCGCTGCATCTGCCCCTGGTGTAGCCAGTAGCGCTGGCTTGACAACAATAGGCGCGGACGCCGACGGAGCCAACTTATCCTGCGCCAGCTTTCTTTCGGAATAAGACTTCGATTCCTGCACCGGCTTGCCTTCCAGCTTGTTCAGCGCTTGCGTGAGCATGAAGTCATCGGCTGTGCCGAATTCGACCGGCTTGCGCTCGCGATCCTTACGACGTTGCTCCGGCGTCTTCTTGTCGTTCTGCTCTTCAAGAATCCGCAGTCGCTCGAGCCGGTCTGCTTCGCGCGCTTCCTGTTCCTTCTTCTCGTTCGGGTCCTGCGTGTTGGTGAGGTGGTTCGAATAATCCACTTCGCGCATGACGAGCGCGTCGTCCGGGTCCCCGTCGGCGTATTGATCGACCGGAACGTCCGGGCGGATGCCCTTGTTTTGAATCGACTTGCCGCTTGGCGTGTAGTAATACGCGGTGGTCAGGCGCAGCGCGGTGTCGGCGGTCATTGGCCGCACCGTCTGCACCGAACCCTTGCCGAACGTGGTCTTGCCGACAATCAACGCGCGATGATGACCCTGAAGCGCGCCCGCGACAATCTCGGACGCCGACGCGGAGTACGCATTGGTCAACACGACCATGGGCACCTTCTTGAAGATATCCGGCAGGTTCTTCAGCAGATCGGAGTCGAAGGAGGGCAGGCGATAGTTGTCGTATGTATCGCGGAAGGTTTGCTTCGCGTCCGCGATTTGTCCATTCGTCGACACCACCACGGCGTTATCCGGCAGGAACGTGCCGGCTACGCCGACCGCGCTCTGCAGCAGACCACCGCCGTTGTTACGCAGGTCGAGCACGAGGCCCTTCAGGTCGGGCTGCTGGCGCGCGAGATCCTGCAACTTCGCGGCGAGATCCGGTACGGTGCGTTCCTGGAAGCTCGTGATCCGGATGTAGCCGTATCCCAGCGCCGGAATCTTCATCTTCACGCTCTGCACACGGATGATCGCGCGCGTTACCGTGATCGGGAAGGTCCGGTCGTCGGTCTTGCGGAAGATGGTCAGCGTGACCTTGGTGCCCGGATCGCCGCGCATTTGTTTGACGGCGTTATCCAGCGTCATGCCGCGTACCGACTTGTCGTTGATGCTCGTGATCAGGTCGCCCGGACGAATGCCGGCGCGGAACGCAGGCGTGTCTTCGATAGGCGAAATCACCTTGATCAGGCCATCTTCCGACGAAATTTCGATACCGAGGCCCGCGAAGCGACCCTTGGTCTGCTCCTGGAGCTCTTCGTAATCGGTCTTGTCCAGATATGACGAGTGCGGATCGAGGCTCGACACCATGCCCTTGATAGCCGCGGTGAGAAGCTTTTTATCGTCGACCGGTTCGACGTATTCATGCTTGATTTGCCCGAATACTTCGGCAAACAACCGCAATTGATCGAGCGGTAGCGGCGCGGTAGCGGCTTGCTGGGCGGATGCGGAGAGTTGCAGCGTTGCAAATACGCCGGTAGCAAGGCCCGCGGCGATCAGGCCGATGTTTTTCAGGTTCTTTCGCATAGAGTCTGTTGCGGTCGGAAGCGGATTATTAGGCAGGCTGCGTCGTGGTTGACTGGGCAGTATAACTGCAAGGCCCGGACCACGACTTAAACGCCGCTTAAAGGGCTTCGCCGGAAAATGAATGGGCGGGTTCTTTTTGTGTGCGGCAGTTTCCAAACCATTATCCGCACGCAAATGTCAGGCCTGGTTTGAAGATGATTCACAAAGTGCGAAATCAGACGCTTTATTTTCGCGCATTTGGAGAATTAACGCCGGTGAGCAACTGGGGCGCTCGCCAGTATCTTTTCGCGACACATCCTGTGAGCGTCGCGAAGGACGCGCAAAGCTATGAAAAACGCCGGGCGCCGCTTATGGCCGACAGTTACGGGTGCCGGATCAAGGCGCCCACTTGGCTGTCGGTCAATCTGCAAACAAGAGCTCTTAACCCGCCTTCCCTTGTTTCGCCACCATTGCTTGCGCCTTGGCGATTGCTTCCGGGGCGCCGAGATAATAGTGCTTGATCGGCTTCAGGTTTTTGTCGAGCTCATACACTAGCGGCACGCCGTTCGGGACGTTCAGGCCAACGATGTCGTCGTCTGAAATGCCGTCCAGATACTTGATCAGCGCGCGCATGGAATTGCCGTGCGCCGCGATCAGCACACGCTTGCCCGACTTGATAGCCGGCGCGATGGACTCGTTCCAGATCGGCATCACGCGGGCGACCGTGTCCTTGAGGCATTCGGTCCGCGGCAACTGCTCGCGCGGCACTTTTGCATAACGAGGGTCGTTGAACGACGTGCGTTCGTCCGACGGATCGAGCGCGGGCGGCGGCGTGTCATAGCTCCTGCGCCAGATAAGCACTTGCTCGTCGCCGTATTTCTTGGCGGTCTCAGCCTTGTTCAGGCCGGAGAGCGCACCATAGTGCCGCTCGTTCAGCCGCCATGAATGGACCATGGGCAAGTACATTTCGTCCATCTGGTCCTGCATGTGCCAGAGCGTGCGGATCGCGCGCTTGAGCATCGAGGTGTAGGCCAGGTCAAAGCTGAAGCCGGCTTCCTTCAGCAGCAAGCCGGCCTGCTGCGCCTCACGGTTGCCTTGTTCTGTCAGGTCGACGTCGGCCCAGCCTGTGAATCGGTTTTCCTTGTTCCACGTGGATTCGCCGTGGCGGATAAGCACTAGCTTGTACATGATGTCCGTTAAGAGGTCGGTTAGTTAGGAAGCGGCAAAAAAGCAGGAAACTGGCATCGATTCTGTGCGGCAACGCGTTCTGGTGCAACTCAGCCGATCGGCCGAGGCCATCGCGGAGGACGGTTATTTTATAATGACTAGATTGTCCCGATTTTTTTCGACCTTTCATTTTTCCACACTCCCAATCCGGCGGCCCCGACGTGAAGTTTTTCACCGATTACACCAACCTTGTTCTTATCGCCGTCGCCCTCATTTCTGGTGGGTTGCTGCTTTGGCCGTCCATTGTCCGGCGCGGCCGCGGAAGTGTTTCCGCTCCCGAGGCCATTCAACTGATCAACCGGCGTAACGCCTCCGTGATCGACGTGCGGCCGGCCGCCGAGTATTCGAAAGGGCATCTGCCGGCGGCGCGAAACTTCGAGATTTCGGAGCTTCAAGCAAAAATTGGCCAAATCGCGAAGAATAAGAGCAATCCGGTCTTGCTCTTGTGTCAGACCGGCCAACAGTCCCAGAAGGCGAGCCGGATCGTGAGCGATGCCGGTTACGCCGAAGTCCACGTATTGCAGGGCGGGCTGGATGCCTGGCAGAAAGCCGGCATGCCGGTCGTGAAACAAGGAGCGGTAAAGTGAACAAAGTGATCATGTACAGCACGCAGGTGTGCCCGTATTGCCAGATGGCCGAACGTCTACTAAAGTCGCGCGGTGTCGAGAACGTCGAGAAGGTGCTGATCGACCGTGATCCGGCGCGGCGTGAAGAAATGATGACGCGTACGGGGCGCCGTACGGTACCGCAGGTGTTTATTGGCGAGACGCATATTGGCGGTTACGACGACCTGTCCGCGCTCGATCGCAAGGGCGGCCTGGTGCCGCTGCTCGCGGCCGCCTGAAGGCGTTCGCTGCACAATTGAGCTGCCCGCGGTTTTCAGCCGGAAAAAACCGGAAAAGCCGCGCGCGGCACATTAAATAATCAAGGGAATCAACCATGTCTGACGACAACAACCAGCCTTTCTTCAACATCCAGCGCATTTATCTGAAGGACATGTCGCTCGAGCAGCCCAATTCGCCGGGCATCTTCCTCGAGCAGGAAATGCCGTCGGTTGAGGTGGAAGTGGACGTGAAGGCCGAGCGCCTGGCGGAAAGCGTATTTGAAGTGCTGGTAACGGGCACCGTGACCGCGAAGGTCTCGGACAAGGTCGCGTTCCTGATCGAAGCCAAGCAAGCCGGTATTTTCGACATTCGCAACATTCCCGCTGATCAAATCGATTCGCTGGTTGGTATTGCGTGCCCGACCATCCTGTTCCCGTACCTGCGCTCGAATATTGCCGACGCCATCACGCGCGCCGGTTTCCCCCCGATTCACCTCGCCGAGATCAACTTCCAGGCGCTGTATGAACAACGTATTTCGCAGTTGTCGGCAGCTCAGGAAGGCGTGGCCAACGGCGCGACGCTGAACTAAATCCCGCATTTTCCGGAGCCTGGCATGCAAGTAGCCGTTCTCGGCGCCGGTGCGTGGGGCACCGCACTGGCTGGCCATCTGGCCACTCGCCACTCTACGGTGCTCTGGGCGCGTGATCGCGCGCTCATCGAGTCACTGTCCCATTCGCATGAAAACGAGCGCTACCTGCCCGGCATAACGTTGCCTGCAGCGCTTCGGTACGCCCCCGAATTTGCATCAGCCCTGTCCCACGGCGCAGCGCAAGACGCGCTGTGCGTGGTGGCCGCGCCGGTCGCGGGTTTGCGCGCCTTATGCCGCAACATGCGTGAACTGGGCATTGTTCCAGCACATATCGTGTGGTTATGCAAAGGGTTTGAAGCCGACACACAATGTCTGCCGAACGAGGTGGTCGCGGCCGAATTGCCGCAGCACGCAAGTAACGGCACGCTTTCCGGACCGAGCTTTGCGCGCGAAGTCGGGGAAGGCTTGCTGGTGGCGCTGACCGTCGCGAGCGCGTCGGCGACGCTTGGCGAGCGGACGGTTGCCGCGTTTCATCACGGCGCCATGCGCATTTATACCGGCGACGACGTGATCGGTGTGGAAGTGGGCGGCGCCGTGAAGAATGTGCTGGCCATTGCAACCGGGATTGCCGACGGACTCGGTTTAGGTCTGAACGCCCGGGCCGCGTTGATTACGCGCGGACTGGCCGAGATGTCGCGGCTCGGCGTAGCGCTCGGCGGTCGCGCGGAAACCTTCACCGGCCTGACCGGCCTCGGCGACCTGATTCTCACCGCGACGGGTAACTTGTCGCGCAATCGCACGGTGGGCATGCAGTTGGCAACGGGCCGTTCGCTCACTGACATTCTTGCCGCGCTTGGTCATGTGGCCGAGGGCGTGCGATGCGCGCGTGCCGTGCTGGCGCTGGCCGAGGCTTATGGCATCGAAATGCCGATCACGCATGCCGTGTGCCACGTGTTATTCGAAAATGTCGCCCCGCGTGACGCGGTCCACGCGTTATTGAGCCGCGACGCAAAAGCGGAGTAATGGGTTCTTCGGTGGGCGAAGACTTGCGACGACTATTCCCCGCCCTCGAACCCTGTCTGACGCCACGCTTCGAACGTCACGATTGCCACCGTATTCGACAAATTCAAACTTCTGTTCCCCGGCCGCATAGGCAGACGCACGCGCCGTTCGTTTGTGAACTGCGCGAGCACGGCGTCTGGCAGACCCCGGGTTTTAGCACCGAAGACAAACCAGTCGGCCGCCTGGAACGTGTGCCCGAAAAATGGCGTTGAGCCTCGCGTGGTGAAGGCAAACATGCGGTCTCACGTCAGGCGCTTCCGCTTCGAGAAACGCTTCCCAGTTGGCGTGCACTGCATCTGCGCGTACTCGTGGTAGTCGAGGCCGGCGCGGCGCATCTTGGCGTCGTCGAGAGGGAAACCCAGCGGTTCGATTAAATACAGGCGGGCTCCCGTATTGGCGCACAGACGGATCACGTTGCCGGTATTCGGCGGAATTTCAGGTTCGACCAGTACGACATTGAACATAAGCGATAACTCTTTTAGTCTTGCGGCGTACGCAGCGCGACGAAGTTGGTGACACGCCGCGCACCCGCGTTTTTTAGCATAAAGGCCAGCGCGTCGAGCGTGGCGCAGGAGGTCATGACGTCGTCGACAAGCGCGACATGCTGGCCGCATACATTGGGCAGAAGCCGGAACGCGCCGCCTACATTGCGGCGCCGCGTATCGAGATCGAGCTTCGCTTGCGGCGCCGTATCGCGAGTCCGCTCGATCAGCGTTGCGTCAGCCAACGCGCCAAGCCGGCGCGCAAGCGGTTTGCCGATCGACCACGCCTGGTTGTAGCCGCGACTTTTCAGGCGCCGGTGCGACAGCGACACAGGCGCGATGACATCCGGTGTAGCCGCGTCAGTGGTTTCGAATGCGGCTTGCAATTGGCACGCGAACTCGTCGGCCGTCGCCAGCCGGGCGTGGAACTTGAGATCGAGCGCGAGCGTGTCGAGCGGCGCGTGATAATCGGCCAGCGCGACGGCCGCGTCGAAGTGCGGCGGCTCCGCAATGCACCGCCTGCAAGGCAAATGTGCTCCGTTTTTAACGCCAGCGGATACGGCCGAGGCCATAACCGGAACCGGCAGGGGCAATGCACAAACCGGGCACCGGGTGCGTGTCTGGTTCAAATACTGTTCTGTTCATTGCAGCTGGCACAAAACACCTTCTACGACAAATTGCCACACAATGCGCACTGACTGGGCAACGCGATGTCGCGCATCTGGCCGAGCCGCCGCAGGGCGATGGCAGAACCCGCGCGTAGCGCGCCTGCACCACGCGATAAAACACAAAAGCGCCGCTTCATACGTTCGATCCGGGGAATGCGTGACAGCGCAAAAATCCACCGTGAGGATGCGGGTAGCCGTGCGGGGAAACCGGCGGAAACCGTTGCACTGTCTGGTTTAGCCGAATGTTTCAGGAATCGGCCGAGTATACTTCGCATTTTTAGAAAGTAGGTTGTCATGTCCCCAACTCCTGCCAACGCTGGCCGTCCAGCCTACGATTCGTGCCGTTTGCAGCGAATTTTCGACCGCCGCGCCGCGACGTTCGATGACGTCGCGTTCCTGCCGCGCGAGATTGCGCAGCGCATGCGCGAGCGGCTCGAGTACATCAAGGTAACCCCCGTGTGCGTGCTCGACGCCGGCTGCGGCATGGGCGCCGACTTACCGGGGCTGCGCGAGCGTTTCGTTGATGCATCGGCGCTCGGTATGGATCTGTCGGCGGCCATGCTGGTTCGGGCGAACCAGGCCGAGACCGCCGAATCCGAAGCCAACGCCGGCTGGCGACGGTTTCTTCCCGCCACGCTGGGCAAGGCATTTGGCGCACGCGGCCCGCAACTGGCACAGGGCGATTTCGCGGCACTGCCGTTTGCTGCAAGTGCGTTCGAGATGCTCTGGTCGAATCTTGCGCTGCACTGGCACACACGGCCCGACCTCGTGTTTCCGGAGTGGGCGCGCGTGCTCAAAGTGAACGGCCTGCTGATGTTCAGCACGCTCGGCCCCGACACGTTGAAAGAGCTCAGCGGCGCGTACGCGCAGGCGGAAAAGTCGCTGGGTCTGGCGCCGCAGCGGCACACCATCGAATTCGTCGATATGCACGATCTCGGCGACATGCTGGTCGAGAGCGGTTTCGAGATTCCGGTGATGGACCAGGAGGTGCTGACGATAACGTACAAGTCGCCGGAATCGCTGTTGAAGGACGTGCGCCGCTGGGGTGCTTATCCGCGTGACGCCGCGCCGCAAACACAGGCTCGCGCGTTGCGCGACGCGCTTCACGCGGCGCTCGAAGCCCGCCGCCGTGAAGACGGCACGATTCCGCTGACCTTTGAAGTGATCTACGGACACGCATGGAAGGCGGTGCCGCGAATGACGGCGAAAGGGCACGGTATTGTGAGGCTCGAAGACATAGGGCGAAGCTCGAAACGGAGCAAGTAAACCCGTCAAAAAGGCCTTTCCCACCCCTCGAATGCATGCGTTGACAAGCATCCAAAAGGATGCGGCAAAATGGCGCAGAAGCTTGTACGGCTTGGCTTTGCGGTGTGCACCACCTTGCTTGTGGATGCTGGGTAACGCGCCTATAATGCGCCAGTTTGTCACCGGGCTGGCACGATTTTGGGTGCTTTCCGAGTGATTGGCGGTGAGCAAGCAGGTAAGCAGCAGATGAGCAGCAGGTAGGCAACACGCGGCACGGGCGCGAGACAAATCTGACGCGGGAGGCGGCGATGCAAGCAACGGATCTGCCGATGGACACTGAACCGGTCGTAAAGGGCTGGTTAATCAAGCGGAACTGTTCTGTCTCGCCGCGGCAATTCGTGGCCTTCTACGTGTCGCTTGCGCTGTTTTCGTTGCTGATCGCAAGTTTGCTAGTGTGGGCGGGCGCTTGGCTGGTGCTGCCTTTTACGGGTATCGAGTTGCTGGCAGTCGGTATCGCGTTCGTCATTTATGCGCGGCATGCTGTCGACTACGAGCGGATCCGGCTGTTTCACAACCGGCTGCTGATCGAGCGGATGGATGCCGAAACACTTACGCAGATGGAGTTCAATCCCCGCTGGGTAAGAGTCGAACCGGAGGCAACGCCGAGAGATCCGGTGAAGCTGGTGTCGCGCGGGGAGTCGGTGCCGGTCGGGATACATCTGGCGCAGTATCGTCGCAAGCAGTTCGCCATTGAGTTGCTGATGTGGCTAAGGCGCTGCGGCTGACATACTGAAAATGCGCCGGCTGGGCGCGTTCAGGATGTCCGGATGGCAGCGCTGCGCAAAATGGGCACGGAACCGGGAAGTACGCAGTAAGCGGCACACGCATCGACATGCGCCGCCGAGTAGGCCGTTTCCAGGGGAGGCGATGCATGAGGCGAACGGGTGCATACGGGGGTCGAGGATCTGAATGGAAATTTTGGGTAAGGAAGCTATGAAAACAATCAAGCGAGCCCTCTCGGGCGTGCTGGCGTTAAGCGGACTCCTGTTCGCCGGCGCAGCCCTGGCGGTCAACGACAGTCCTGGCGGTCCTGCAGTCAATGAACTGAACTTCCAGACGCCGGCGACGAAGATTGCCGAAGAGCTCTACAGCCTCCATATGTTCATGCTGATCATCTGCATGGTGATTTTCCTCGGCGTGTTCGGCGTGATGTTCTATTCGGTCCTGATACACCGGAAGTCGAAAGGACACAAGGCTTCGAATTTCCACGAAAGCACCACGGTCGAAATCATTTGGACAATCGTCCCGTTCGTGATCGTTGTGCTGATGGCGTTGCCGGCCACGAAGGCCGTCGTCGCCATGAAGGACACTACCAACACCGACCTGACCGTGAAGGTCACCGGTTATCAGTGGAAGTGGGGGTACAACTACGTGAAGGGGCAAGGCGAAGGCATCAACTTCCTGTCCACGCTTTCTACCCCGCGTAGCGAGGTGAACGGCCAAACGCCGATCACCGACCTGTATCTGCAGGAAGTCGACAACCCGCTCGTGGTTCCGGTCGACAAGAAAATCCGCATCATCACCACATCCAACGACGTCGTCCACTCGTGGTACGTCCCGGCGTTCGGCGTGAAGCAGGACGCGATCCCCGGTTTCGTGCGCGACACGTGGTTCAAGGCCGAAAAGACCGGCACGTTCCGTGGCTTCTGTACCGAGTTGTGCGGCAAGGAACACGCGTACATGCCAGTCGTGGTCGAAGTTTTGTCGACTGACGATTACACGGCGTGGGTCGACGCCCAGAAGAAGAAAATGGCTGCCAGCGCGGACGATCCGAACAAGACCTACACAATGTGGACGAACTGAAGACACGCGGCGCGCAGATCTATGCGTCCAATTGCGCGGTTTGCCATTAGCCGACCGGCAAGGGCGCAATGCCGAACTGGGGCGCGACGCTCAATGACGTCGAGATTGCTTCGGTGATCACTTACGAACGCAATACCTGGGGCAATCACACCGGCGACATCCTGCAACCCCTGCAAGTGGCCAACGCACGTAACGGCAAGATGCCGGCAGGTGGCGATCATCTGGCGGGCGCAGGCGCTGCGGCGAGTGGTTCAGAAGCGACGGCGAGCGGTGCGGCGGCTGGTTCGGAAGCGGCAAGTGCGGCTCCGGCGGCTTCGCTGCCGGCGAGCGTGTATTTCGAGACGGGCAAGGATGCATTGCCGGCCGACGCCGCCAGCACGATCCAGGCTGCAGCCGATTACGCAAAGGTGCATCCGGACGCAAAGCTGACGCCGTCGGGTTTCACCGATGCAACCGGCTCTGCCGCGAAGAACGCTGAACTCGCGAAGGCGCGTGCGCAGGCCGTTCGCGCCACGCTGAAGGCCGCGGGCGTAGCCGAAGACCGTATCATTTTGAAGAAGCTGGAAACGATCACGGGCGGTGCTGAGGCGAGAAAAGCACGGCGTGTAGAGATCAGTCCGGCTGCCTGACGGTCGTACCCATTAGGCCAGCTTCCTTCTGAAAGGAAGCTGGCGTAGCGTACCCCCAAGTGCCGCAGAGTTCGCTTTAGCAGGCTGTTGAAATTGGGTCCCGTGTAAGCGGGGTTTGAGGGACAAGCGTTATGGATATCGTGTTCATAATCTTTGGCGATGGATGCGATGCGCGGATTGGATGAGATGCAAGAACCTCTGTTTACTACGGTCAAGCTGGAGGATTTCGTCCCGGCGGATCACCCGCTGAGACCAATTCGACTGCTGGTCAACGAAGCGTTGAAACGGCTCAACGGGCTGTTTGGCGTCATCTATGCCGACACCGGCCGTGCCTCGATTGCAG
>LGTG01000352.1 GCA_001190015.1 Candidatus Burkholderia crenata | reverse complement strand
AACCATCGCGGACCCAACGATTGTGACACGCCGCAGGCCAGCGCCACAGCGTCACTTTCCATTCCCTCGGCAATAAATTTCCAGAACGCTTGCTTCGTCTCAAACTGATTGACACCTGGCCTGCCCGGCGATGGCATCATCGGCCTCCCGGTTTGTTGCGAGCCCCAGCTCCGCGGTCGCCCCATTTAACACCTCCAAATTTCGAGATGTTGCAACGACCGGTTGAATTCGCCCCTGTGCGTTTCGATCATGAGGCATCGGCCCCGGGTTCGAAACCACCGGCAAAGCCGATGCTGCCGGCAGCAACTCACGGCATGAGGCCGAAACTAAAGTTACGCAAAATAGCAACACCATCGCCCGTGCGCACTGCACGGTGGCATCATTATTCCCTCGCTTCTTCCACGAGCCTCTTGCGAACATGTCGAATCTGATCGTACATGGCGGCGTTTCCCTACGCGGGGAGATCAAGCCGTCCGCCAACAAAAACGCTGTCCTCCCCATCCTTTGCGCCACGCTGCTGACCGATCAGCCGCTGCGCCTCATCGGCGTCCCTGAAATCACCGACGTCAAAAAGATTCTCGAGATTTTTCGTACGCTCGGCAGCAACGTGTCGATGGACTTTTCCACCGGCATCCTCGAGCTGCATCATCACGCAACGACCTTCGACCCCGCCGCGCATCATTTGCCCGAGGAGATGCGCTCTTCCATCATGCTGGTGCCGCCTTTGCTCGCGCGTTTTGGTGTGGCGCGGCTGGAAAACGACGTCAAGGGCTGCACGCTGGGGGTTCGCGAGATCGATCCGCACGTGGAGGTATTCGAACGTTTTGGCGCGAAGGTCGAACGCACGACCGACTCACTGATCGTGCGGGCCGCTACACAGATGACCGCGAATTATCACTGGTTGGACTATGCCTCGGTCACTACCACCGAAAACTTCGCGCTCTGCGCGGCTGCGGCGAACGGTACGTCGACGCTGGTGAACGCGGCATCGGAACCGCACGTGCAGGAGTTTTGCCGTTTCCTCGCGCTGCTAGGCGTGGAAATCGAAGGCATTGGCACGTCGCGTCTGAGCGCCACGGGCTGCCGCAAGCTGAGCGGCTGCGAGTTTCGCTTCAGCGAAGACTTCCACGAAATCGCGACTTTCCTCGCGCTCGGAGCAATCACCGGCGGCAACATCGCGGTGAGGAATACCGCACCCGACCAGTTCCCGCTGATCGACCGGACCTTCGCGAAGTTCGGCGTGAACGTGGAGCATAAGGACGGTTGGTCGCGCGCTTTCCAGGACGGTCCATTGCGCGTGCGCCGGCCGTTCACGCAGAACATTCTCACCAAGGTGGAAGCCGCGCCCTGGCCGTATCTGCCGGTCGACCTGCTGCCCATTTTCATTGCGCTCGGCGTGAAAGCCGAAGGCAGCGCCATGTTCTGGAACAAGGTCTATGACGGGGCAATGGGATGGTCGGTCGAACTATCGAAGTTCGGCGCGCACGTGTTCCTGTCGGACCCGCATCGGCTGATCACGTTCGGCGGCCTGCCGTTGAGTCCCGCGAAAGTGGAGAGTCCGTACATCATCCGCGTGGCGATCGCGCTGCTGATGGTCGCAGCGAGCATCAAGGGGCGTTCGGAGATCATCAACGCACTGCCGATCCGCCGCGCACACCCGTGCTTTGTGGAAAACCTGCGCTCGGTCGGTGCGGACGTGGAGTGGACCAGCAGCGAATGACTGAAGAGGTAAATAGGCGTCGCGGCCGGTAGCCGCGACGCCTTCAGGCTCAAACCGTGCCGGCGATAATAAAACACTCGCCGGCACGGCTTCGTGTGCATCAATAGCCGAGCGCGAGCCCCGAGTTACGACGCAGATCGTTCGCGCCATAGAAACGATTCTTGCCGCCCAGCGACGGCGCGCCCACCAGAATTGCCGCTACGTGGTTGGCCGGTTGCGAACCCGAGAGCTTCTGACCCCATCCTTCGAGGATCTTCTGCGTGTCGAGGCTCAGCGTAAAGCGTTCAAGATTCGTCGTTTCCGGCAACCATTGCTGATGGAAACGCAGCGCATCCACAGCCTCCTGAATGTTCATGCCATAGTCGATCACGTGAGCATGGTCAGGAGCGTAGCGGTAATGATGCGGCTGCCGCCAGGCGTACCGACCACCATCACGGTCTTGCCGTCCTTCGTGACAATCGTCAGGCTCATGGACAACAACGGACGCCGGCCCGGGCCAATAGCGTTAGCCTCGCCCTGCACCAGCCCGTACATATTCGGCACACCGACCTTCGACGTGAAGTCATCCATCTCGTCGTTGAACATCACGCCCATCTTGTTCGCCATCACGCCCGAGCCGAACCAGTCATTGAGCGTATAGGTCACCGAAACCTTGCAATTACCCATATTTTTCTACAATTCTCTATTAATAAGGAATCCTTTATGTTAACGTCATTGCAAGATTAGTTGATGAGAGACGGCGATGACGAACAG
>LGTG01000351.1 GCA_001190015.1 Candidatus Burkholderia crenata | reverse complement strand
TCGAACTCGCCGAAAAATATGGGTAATTGCAAGGCTCGTCGTTGGACTCGACGTCGAAGACGCTGTAGTTCGCGTACTGGCCCACCACGCCCCACAAGTGACACCACGTCCCTTCATGCTACAGTTTTTGCGGGAACGCCTTCTCGTCGGCCTTCAGGCTATTGGTAAGCTCCGAGTCGGCATCGGCAAGAATCTGTACCACCATATGAACCAGGAACAACATGATGACGGTATAGCCCATGATGTCCTTCAGTTTGAGCTTCGACAAAGCGAGCGCCAGCAAGATCCAGAACGGCTGGATCAAGTCGTTCCAGGCGTTGCCTAGCATGACCGCGGTGGCCGTATGACCCACGGACGCACCAATCGCCTTGGCCACCTCGATCATGAACGGGCCCTGGATGACCCAGTGACCGCCGCCGGAAGGCGCGAAGAAATTGATGAAGAACGAACTGATGAGGCCCCAGAACGGTAACGTATGCGACGGCGCAATCTTGACGAAGAATTCAGAAAACGTGTTTAGTAATCCTGACGAAGCTATTATCGCCATGATGCCCGCGTAAAACAGATATTGCAGGATGATGCCGCTGATCGTCCGGATGCCTTCGTTGAGTTTCTCAACATAACGAATGGGCGCGCCCAGCAAAATGATGCCGAAAAACAGGATGATGAAGTTGATCAGGTTCAGGTCCATCGTGCCGCCGCCGTGGAAATACAGCACCACGTAGACCACGCCGATCAGGCCGCTCAGCAAGCGGCTGTTGTTAAGACGGCTGCGAATGTACGGTCATCGCCGGCGCCGGCGGGAACCGCCGCTTGAACCGCCCGCGTGCGCTCTTCAAGCGTACGGTCGATCTCGGTCACCGGTTGGCCCGGCTTCGGATACAACCACGCATTGAGCAACGGCAGCGTGATCAGCACAACCAGGCCTTACAATTACCCATATTTTTCGGCGAGTTCGAAACCGAGCAGGATATCTGTAAGCCTTACCAATCCTCGCCAGACAACTATAATATTGCCCAGAGGAGGATCATTGGCTCGGGCTAGATAGCCACCCAGTTGGGCAAGTTTGACGGTATAATGTGTAAGGGGTTCG
>LGTG01000350.1 GCA_001190015.1 Candidatus Burkholderia crenata | reverse complement strand
CGACCTCATCGCCGACCTACGCGAGGGGATCTGCCCGCCCTACCAGCTCGCACTGCACGAGCTACAGCGCGAACAACGCGCACCTCCCGTGAACGCTCGCCTGACCGATGTCGACGATCCATTCTGAGCACGAGCAGGCCGACAACCACGGGGGCTAGCAGCAACGGCCCCTGGTCAACTTCGCTTCTATTCAACCCAACGCCGCCGTTTAGTGTCGGATTTGCACCGCCGCTAACAACTGCCGCCCGTCAAGGTCACGGGCAAGCGCGAGCCGGCACCGGGGAAGTCGAAGGTTAGTTGCAACAAGCGCCCTCACGGCCACCAAGACCGATACGCCGTTGATCGGAACACCGCAGTCGGTGTCGGTGTCAGTCGTGACCCAGGACCAGATAACTGCGCAAGGCGCGCAATCAGTTCCCGAGGCGCTGCGCTACACCGCTAGCGTGCTTCCCGAAATCCGCGGCAATTCAGCGGCAAGCTCACCTTATTTGTTCAGCCGCGGCTTTTACCTCGAACAGTTCCTCGATGGCACCCGTTTGCCCAGCGACGTCAGTTTCGGCTATGCGGTCCCGAGTTTCGACACCTACGGGCTCGAACGTATCGATGTCCTGCGCGGACCTGCGTCGGTGCTATATGGTCAGGCCAACCCGGGCGGCGTCGCGAACCTGGTCAGCAAACTGCCGACAACCACGCCCGTTCACGAGGTCTTCGCCACCACCGGCAGCCATGGCCGTGCCGAATTCGGCTTCGATCTCGGCGGCGCGCTGACGCAGGACGGCACCTCTCCTACCGGCTGACGGGCGTCGGGCTCGACACGAACACGCAGGTCAACGACGTGAAGCAAAAGCGCGTCTACATAGCACCGGCAATCACCTGGAAGCCGGACGCAAACACGACGCTTACCGTGATAGCGAAATACCAGCGTGATCCCGATATCGGTTACTACAACTTTGTACCTGCAATTGGCACTATTCTGGACAATCCGAGCGGCAAGATCTCGACTCATACGAACCTTGGTGATCCGGACTTCGACCATCATTCGAAGACCCAGTATTCGATCGGTTACGAGTTCGAACATCGCTGGTCTGGACGTTCCGCCAGAATCTGCACTACGTATGTGTCCGACGACTTCGCCAACGTCTTTGAAAACGGCTAAGCGCCAGGCTCGACGACCACGGTCAACCGCTACGCATTCTTCAACGACGAAAACGCGAAATTCTTCACCGTCGATAACCAGGCACAGGCGAAGTTCTTCCACCGGGCCGCTTGCCCACACGGTCTTTGTTCGGGCTCGATTTCCAGCGCGTGCTTTATCGCGAGCGTGTAGGCCCGGGTGCAGCGCCTTCGCTGAACGTATTCGCGCCAGTCTATTTGCCCGTGACCATGCCGACCGCGTTCTCCGACGACTTCATTCGCCAGAAGCAGCTCGGCGTGTATGCGCAGGAACAGATCGCCTACGGCAAATGGCGCTTCCTGGCGGGTGTGCGCGAAGACTGGGCATCAAGATAACACCAACCCGCTGCAAAACTCCGCTACCTCGCAATCGGAGCGCGCTTTTACGTGGCGCACCGGCCTTGTCTACCTGTTCGACAGCGGTATTGCGCCGTATGCGAGTTTCGCGAAGTCATTCGATCCGCAAGCGGGTGTGCTGTATGGTGGCTGCGCCGCGAAGCCGACCACAGCGCAGCAGTACGAAGTCGGCGTAAAGTACCAGCCGCGCGGCTACAACAGCTTTATCACCGCGTCCCTCTTCAACCTGACCGAACACAATGTCCTTACGTCCGACCCGTTGCATCCGGGTTTCAGCACCCAGGCCGGCGAAGTGCGTGCGCGTGGTCTCGAACTCGAAGGCCATGCCAGCCTCACCAACAATCTCGACCTCGTGGCATCCTACACATATTTGAACAATGTCACGATCGAATCCAACGATTCGACCACGACACTCGATGGCGGGGATAACGTCGCTGCAAGGCAAGCAACCTTGGAGGATACCGCGCAATATCGCGTCGGCGTGGCTCGACTACACGCTGTATGGCGGCAACCTGCGAGGGTTGGGATTCGGCGCGGGCGTGCGCTATATCGGATCGAGCTATGACACCTCGAACACGATCCGGGTGCCGTCCAGCACGCTGTTCGACACCGCGGTCCACTACGACACCGGCCTGCACTGGTTTTTCTCGCTGAACGCCAAGAACCTGTTCAACCGGCAGTACGTGGCGTCCTGCTTCGGCGGCGCGACATGCACCTACGGCGACGGCTTGCAAATGCTAGCGACAGCGCGATACGATACAGGTGGCGATCGCGACGATGAACCCGCCGGACATCGTTCTCGGCCAGCCTGGAGTGACGCACTAAGATGCGGCGCCGCGACTTTCTGCTGTCGGCCGCTTGCGCGCCGCTATTGAGTGCGCCACTCGGAGCACTGGCGGCCGCATTGGGCCGATCGTTAAGACTCGTCGTACTCGACTGGGGCTCGTCGAGACGCTGCTCGCGCTCGGCGTCATTCCGGTCGGGATCGCGGAGATCGATGGTTATCGTGACAGCGTCGTCGAACCACCCGTACCCATGGGCGTGCCCGACGTCGGCCTGCGGTTTGCCCCGAGTCTCGAACTGCTGCAAAGCCTGGCGCCCGACCTGATCCTGATCAACTCGAGCCAGAAATCGCAACGGCCGATGCTCGAACGGATTGCACCGGTGCGCGCATTCGCGATCTACACCGATGCCGGTACGCCCTATCGCCACGCGCAAAAGGTGACCCGGCACTGGGAGAATTGTGCGGCCGCGACGGCGCCGCTGACACGCTGATCGAACAGATCGACGGCTTTCTGGCTCAAGGCCGGGCACGCGTTGCTGCGTTGCGTGAGCACGCGCGTCCGCTCCTCTGATCCGTTTCTTCGATGTCCGCCATATCGGCGTCTATGGTGCGCACAGCTTGTTCCAGGATGTCATGGACGCGCCCGGCCGCGTGAACGCGTGGACAGGACCGACCGATTACTAGGGCATTGGCGTAGCCGGCTTCGAAAAACTGGCTGCATCGCCTGAAGCGGACGTGCTGTATTTCGAACCACTGCCGGCCGTGGCCGCCAGACGTGTTGGTACCCTCCCGCCATTCTGGGGTTTCAGCATGTTGCCATCAGCGGCGCGCTTTGCCAAAGCTCTGACCCGAGCGCTCGCCCAACTGTCGGTCCATGCATGAATCTGACCCACTCGCATAAGCTCGTTGCAATGCGCTCGTGGCTGCCCGGCACGCTCACGCGGCGCGCGCTTGTCGCCGCCCTCGCTCTCAGCTTCGATAACCTCGCCGCCATCTTAGCAGGCTGTTGAAAAGTGCCCCATCTCATGACAACCGAAGCAGTGTTCAAAAGGTTTGCACATGCAATTTGCTGCTGAATTGCGGGTTCGCCGAGTGGTTTTGGCAGGCAGTGCGCAGTCACGTCAGCCCGGCGCCGTACGGTGCTCGCACCATGGCGGCTCATTGCAACGCTCCTTGTGGCACCACGCTTGGCATTCGGGCCATGCGGGTCAGATTGCTCGCGGCCATCGTCAGCTTGAAGTGCTGGTCAACGCGCTTGATGCCGCGATAGACCGTCTGCCGGATCCGGCCAATTGTCTTG
>LGTG01000349.1 GCA_001190015.1 Candidatus Burkholderia crenata | reverse complement strand
ACCTCCAAGATTGCGCCCATGCTGGGCGCACACGAAAAACCCGCTCGGCCGATGGAGCGCGAGCGGGTTTCAAAAGGCGTGTCCCGAGCGCCCTGTGATGTGAGCGCTCAGAACGATCAGGTCAATGCATCGAATACGCGTGTGCGGATTTCATCGACAGTGCCAAGACCCGAGATTCGCCGATACTCCGGCGCCTTCAGGCCGTTGTTGTCGCCATGTTTCGACCACGTGTTGTAGTACTCGATCAACGGTTTGGTATGCGCGACATACACGTCGAACCGCTTCTTCACGGTCTCTTCCTTGTCGTCATCGCGCTGGATCAGCGGCTCGCCCGTGATGTCGTCCTTACCTTCCTGCTTCGGCGGGTTGAACTTGATGTGATACGTACGGCCCGAGGCCGCATGCGAGCGCCGCCCGCTCATGCGCACGATGATGTCCTCGAACGGCACGTCGATCTCAAGCAAATAGTCGATAGCAACACCAGCTTGCTTCATAGCGTCGGCTTGGGGGAGCGTGCGCGGGAAACCGTCGAAGAGATAGCCGTTCGCGCAGCCCCGTTCCTGCAGGCGTTCTTTCACGAGGTTGATGATGAGCGTGTCCGGCACGAGTTCACCGGCGTCCATGAAGCGCTTGGCTTCCACGCCGAGCGGCGAGCCCGCTTTCACGGCGGCGCGCAGCATGTCGCCCGTCGAGATCTGCGGGATGCCGAACTTTTCCTTGATGAAGGTGGCCTGGGTGCCCTTGCCAGCGCCGGGGGCGCCCAACAGGATCAAACGCATGATGATATCTCCGAATCGAATAGAAACCGCTGCGCTGCGAGGCTTATTCTTGCATCCGGTCCCTGTGGCACATCGCCCGGTTGAAGCCGCAAACGAGGCGCGACGAGCCGAATTCAAGAGACGGCGCGGCACCAGTCGACACGGGCGCTCAGAAGCGTTGGCGCTGACCGGAAGGCTCGCGCTACCGATCGATTATGCCACGCATCGTCACAATGGCGATTCGAATCCGCGGCTGGAAAGCCCGGAAAGTCGCTTGCAGCGGGGGGGTTAATGCGAGTTGATCGGAAGGGGGATGCCGCGCTAGGCCGCGGTGAAAACCGTGCGATATCCCGGCAGGTAAACCGGCCGGGCCGCGATGGAAACTGTGGGGAAAAAGCGGCGACCGGACGCAGATCGCCGCGACGTGAAATGCGGCGACCGTGCGCTTCCCGCCTCGTTAAACCGACGCGCCGAACAGCGCGCGGACGCGGGCCAGATCGGTGGGGGTATCGACACCCGGCGGTGGCGCGTCGTTCGTCTTCAGCACTGCGATGCGCTCGCCGTGCCAGAGCGCGCGCAGTTGCTCGAGCACCTCGGCTTCTTCGATCGGCGCTACAGACAGCGTGGGATAAGCCCGCAAGAACTTCGCGCGATACGCATACAGGCCGATGTGGCGAAGCACATTGGCGGGAACGGACGGACGTGCACCGAGCGCGGCGACATCAGGCCAGTCCCTCTGCCACGCGGCACGGGACCACGGAATCGGCGCGCGCGAAAAATACAGCGCGACGCTCTTCGAATCCAGCACGACTTTCACCATGTTCGGGTTGAAGACATCAGCTGGATCATGGATCGGATGCGCGGCGGTCGCGATCGCACACGACGGATTCGCCACAAGATGCACCGCCACGTTGCGCCCGAGCGCCGGGTCGATCAAGGGCTCGTCGCCCTGCACGTTGACCACAATGGTGTCATCGTTCCAGCCGAAATGCGTTGCCACTTCGGCAAGCCGGTCCGTGCCGTTCGGATGATCGGCGCGGGTGAGCAGCGCCTCGAAACCATGTTCCCTCGCGACTTCGACCACGCGCGGCGAATCGGTCGCAATCACCACCTGCAGCGCGCCCGACAGACGAGCGCGTTCGGCGACACGCACGACCATCGGCTTCCCGCCGATATCCGCCAGCGGCTTGTCCGGCAGGCGTTTGGACGCGAGCCGTGCGGGCACGACAGCGATGAAAAGCGGCGCGACCGGAACGTGTGCGTTCATAAAACCTCAATTCCCGCCGGCAGGTTTCAACGGTTCGAGGAGCGTGCCTTCCACGGTCTGGCGGGCTTCGTCCGGCAGCATGATGGGAATGCCGTCGCGGATGGGATAAGCGAGTTTGTCGACGTTGCAAATGAGTTTCTGTGCCGCGCGGTCATATGTGAGCTGGGTCTTGCAAATAGGGCAGACAAGGATTTCAAGCAGGCGTGCGTCCACGGAGTTTCTCCACAACTAATGCGATGAGGCGGGGGCTGAGCACGGCTTCGACTGGAACCACCCAGATCCGTGCATCACGCCAGGCCCCGAATTTTACTGCATCCTTCTCGGTGATCAGGATCGAATCGGCGTCGATGCTATAGAACGGATTGTCGCGATAATCGTAGTGGTCCGGGAACGCGCGCGTGACCGGCACGAGTCCGGCGGCACGCAGCGACGCGAAGAACCGTTCCGGCGAGCCGATACCCGCTGCCGCCGCGATCTGTTCGCCCTTGAACGCGCTGAGCGGACGGCGCACGGCGGGGTCGTCGAGGAGCCAGGCGTCGCCGGTGGCCAGGTCCAGCGAAAACGTGTTCGGCCACGGCGGCAACGCGCGGTCATAGGGGCTGTTGATCAGCGTGGCGTCGCGGTGCCGCGACATCGATTCACGCAGCGGTCCCGCCGGCAACAGGAAACCGTTGCCGCCCAGACGGTCGTCGAAGACCACGAGTTCGAACGCCCGCGCGAGGCGATAGTGTTGCAGGCCGTCGTCGCTCACGATCACATCCACCGACGGATTCGCCTTCAGCAACGCCTGCGCCGCCGCGACGCGATCGGGCGACACCATCACCGGCGCGTGTGTGCGGCGGGCGATCAGCAGGGGTTCATCGCCAACATCCGAAGGCTGGCTGTCGGGCGTCACCCGCGTGGCCTCGTGAATCTTCGCGCCATAACCGCGCGAGACGACGCCTGGCTGAAAACCAGCGGCGTGCAGTGCTTCGACGAGGGCGATGACCGTCGGCGTCTTGCCGGTGCCGCCCACGGTCACGTTGCCGACTACTACAACCGGCACGCCCACGTTCACCTGCTTGATCCAGCCGAGCGCGAAGAACGCGCGGCGAATGGCCGCGATCAGGCCGAACACGCACGCGAACGGCGTCAGCGACCACGCGACCCAGCCGCGCTTGCGCCACTCGTCGCGGACGAGGAAATTTTCGATCGGCGGCTTGAAGTCAGACATGACGCGCCTTGCGGTCAGGAGCGAACGATGCACGCGCTTGGGACGACAGCAACGCAGGGCGGTGTAGCGGGCGAGGGGAAGGACAATGTTCGTGATAACGGCCGGCACCTTTGCATCGGGGCGGATCTCCAGAATGGGCGAATGGTAAGCAAAGGGTAAGCGGCCGCTGGACGACGCAGGGCAATTGTCGCGCCGGCCCTTGAACCCGGCACTCTAGCGCGGCGTTGCCGCAGGCGCCAGTCGAAGGGCAAATCGGACCGCGCGGTCCGGTGTCGAAATACCCTCGTGCGCCGTCCGAAAACGGTTCGATAAACGGGTAGATTCGATGCTCCATTTTGCACACAAAGCGCCTGTGGATAACTCTGTGAACAACTTGGGCTGCTGCAGCCTGAAACCGGTTTCAGGAAAGACTTGCATCGGTCTTTTCAATATTTTGAGACGTAAAACATGATAAAAACAATGACTTGGAAGGTGTGCATCAGGATTTCATGAGCGTTTCCGTTAGTTTCCGGTAACTTGTGCTTTGTGAACATTTGCTACACTTCGGACGTTGATTGGTCTATCGTCCATGCCTTGTTCATTGGCCGTGCAGCGTTGTCCGGATGCCCCTTTGTTCGGCTTCAGGCCAGCGTATTTTCAAGCTTGTTTTTCACCTCAACCGACCACCCATTTCTTCGATGAGCTCCGATCCTTTCGCTCCGTCCGGTTCATCCGGTTTATCCGGTGGCGCCGATGCCATTATCCCCGTTTCGGCGCTCAACCGGGCGATCGGGTCGATGCTCGAACGCTCGTTCCCGCTGGTCTGGGTATCGGGTGAAGTATCGAATTTTACGAAAGCGGCGAGCGGTCACTGGTACTTTTCGATCAAGGACGCGCAGGCGCAGATGCGCTGCGTGATGTTCCGCGGCCGGGCACAGTACGCCGAGTTCACGCCGCGAGAGGGGGACCGGATCGAGGTCCGCGGGCTGGTCACCATGTACGAACCGCGCGGCGAGTTGCAACTCGGCGTGGAAGCGGTGCGCCGGACGGGCCAAGGACGGTTATACGAAGCCTTCCTGAAGCTGAAGGCGAAACTCGAAGCCGAAGGCCTGTTCGCCGCTGAGCGCAAGCGTGCGCTGCCGCAGCATCCGCGCGCAATCGGCATTGTGACGTCGTTGCAGGCGGCGGCGTTGCGCGACGTGCTCACCACGCTTTCGCGGCGCGCGCCGCACGTGCTGGTGATCGTGTATCCGGCGCCGGTGCAGGGCGCGGGCGTGGCTGCGAAGCTCGCTGCAATGGTCGATGAGGCCAGCGCGCGCCGCGAGGTCGATGTGTTGATCGTGTGTCGCGGAGGCGGTTCGATCGAAGATCTGTGGGCGTTCAACGAGGAAGTGCTTGCCCGCGCGATGGCCGAAAGTGCGATGCCGGTTGTCAGCGGTGTGGGTCACGAGACTGATTTCACCATCGCCGATTTCGCTGCCGATGTCCGCGCACCCACGCCGACCGCCGCCGCCGAACTTGTCAGTCCGCAGCGTGCGTTGCTGCTGCGCGATCTTGACCACCGGCATGCGACGCTGGCGCGCGGCTTTGGCCGGATGATGGAACGGCGCGCGCAACAACTCGACTGGCTGGCGCGCCGGCTGGTCAGCCCAGCCGAGCGGCTGGAACGTCAGCGCACGCACTTGCGGCAACTGGCGGTGCGGCTGGCGTCGGCCGGCGCGCGCCCCGTCCGCGACGCCCGCGCGCGTTTTGCGCTCGTGCAAATGCGCTGGCAACGCTGGCGTCCGGATCTTGCCGCCGAGCGGGAACATCTGATGCGTCTTGCACAACGCCGGAGTGTTTCGCAAGAGCGCCGATATGAACGGGCAGAGGCCCGGGTGTCGGAGTTATCGGCGAGGTTGCAGGTGTTGAGCCCGCAACGCACGCTCGAGCGCGGCTACGCGGCTTTGATCGATACGCAATCCGGACGTGCCGTGCGCGCACCGAACGCGTTGAAGCCAAAACGGCCGTTGACCGTGCATCTGGCGAAAGGATCGGCGGATATCTTACTGGCCGATATCCAGCTCCGGCTTTCCGATGAATTCTGACGCCTGCGGCGGTGTGCACCGGATGAAATGGCTGCTGCATTCATACAATGATACAATGCAAACAAGGTTTTTTTACAAGACTCGCACGGGTGCTTGAAAACCCGTATTTTTGACAGCTTAGCAGGCTGTTGAAAAGCGCCCCGTCATGACGACCGAAGCAGTGTTCAAGAGGTTTTGCACATGCAATTTGCTGCTGAATTGCGGGTTCGCCGAGTGGTTTTGGCAGGCAGTGCGCAGGCACGCCAGCCCGGCGCCGTACGGTGCTCGCAGCCCATGGTGGCTCACTA
>LGTG01000348.1 GCA_001190015.1 Candidatus Burkholderia crenata | reverse complement strand
AAACGGACAATTGGCCGGATCCGGCAGACGGTCTATCGTGGCATCAAGCGCGTTGACCAGCACTTCAAGCTGACGATGGCCGCGAGCAATCTGACCCGCATGGCCCGAATGCCAAGCGTGGTGCCACAAGGAGCGTTGCAATGAGCCGCCATGGTGCGAGCACCGTACGGCGCCGGGCTGGTGTGCCTGCGCACTGCCTGCCAAAACCACTCGGCGAACCCGCAATTCAGCAGCAAATTGCATGTGCAAACCTCTTGAACACTGCTTCGGTCGTCATGACGGGGCGCTTTTCAACAGCCTGCTAAAGCCCGCGCACCAAGCTTCTTCTACACTATTCGGGGTTGACGCTCTGTCGCGATTCGAACCGATTTAACAGCCACAGGGCTCACAGGGCAATTTCCTGTGGATCTTGTGGCTTTTGCTTTTGTCATTTATGGATAAGGGGTTATTGTGAGCCGTCGTCCTGTTGTTACAGGCCTTGGGCTGATTTCGCCTGTCGGCAATACCGTTGCCGACGGCTGGGCCAATCTGGTCGCTGGCAAGTCGGGCATTGCCGAGATCACGAAGTTCGATGCCACGAACTTCTCCACGCGCTTTGCCGGTGAAGTCAAAGGCTTCAATTTCGAAGACTATATGCCGGCCAAGGAAGCGCGCCACATGGATACCTTTATCCATTACGGCATTGCCGCTGGTGTGCAAGCCATGCAGGACAGCGGGCTGGAAATCACCGAGGAAAACTCGGAACGCGTGGGCGTGGTGGTCGGCTCGGGGATCGGCGGCTTGCCGATGATCGAAGTTACGCAAACGGAATTGCTGAATCGTGGGCCGCGCCGAATTTCGCCGTTCTTCGTGCCGGCGTCGATCATCAACATGATCTCCGGCCATCTCTCCATCCGCTTCGGTTTGAAAGGGCCGAACCTCGCCATCGTGACCGCGTGTACGACCGGGTTGCATTGCATCGGCGAAGGCTCGCGGTTGATCGAATACGGCGATGCCGACGTGATGATCTGCGGCGGCGCCGAGGCCACGGTGTCGCCTTTGGGTATCGGCGGCTTCGCGGCTGCGCGCGCGTTGTCCCGGCGCAACGACGATCCCGCTACCGCCAGCCGTCCGTGGGACAAGGATCGCGACGGTTTTGTGCTGGGTGAAGGCGCCGGCGTGATGGTGCTCGAAGAGTATGAGCATGCGAAAGCGCGTGGCGCGAAGATCTACGCCGAAGTCAGTGGCTACGGCATGAGCGGTGACGCCTATCACATGACCGCCCCGCCGGAAGACGGCGATGGCGCACGCCGCAGCATGCGCAATGCGTTGAAAAACGCGTCGGTGAATGCGGACGAAGTGCACTACCTGAACGCTCACGGCACGTCCACGCCGCTGGGTGATCTGGCTGAGACCATAGGCATCAAGAACACCTTCGGCGACCATGCGAAGAAGATCGTGGTGAATTCCACCAAGTCGATGACGGGCCACCTGCTCGGCGGCGCCGGCGGACTGGAATCAGTCTTCACGGTGCTGGCGCTGCACCACCAGATTTCGCCGCCCACCATCAATATCTTCAACCAGGACCCGGAATGCGACCTGGACTACTGCGCAAACGAAGCGCGGGAAATGAAGATCGACGTGGCGCTGAAGAACTCGTTCGGTTTTGGTGGCACGAACGGCACACTCATTTTCAAGCGGCATTGAGCGGCGCGCGCCTGATCGTTGCGGGAACAGGCGAATGACAAGCGCGCACGTTCTGTCGCCGCAAATGTCGGTGGAGCCGTCCGCTGATTTCCCGCGCCGGCACGTAATCCGTCCCTCACCCTTGCTGTGGGGCGCTACCGCAGTATTCATGGCGGTAGCGGCCGGGTCGGTATTCCAGTGCGCGGCGGCTTACGCCGGGTCGTTCAGCGAATGCGTGGCGGCCTTGACCGTGACTGCGGCGCTGGTCGCTGCGCCCTGGGGCGGGGAGCGTCGCCGGCCCGTTGCGTTCGAGATCGGGCAAGACGGCGTGACCACATGGGATCGCGCGGGGAACGCGCAATACCGGCGTATTGCAGGTTGCGCCCAGTGGAGCGACCGCTTGCCCTCATGCTGGTGTCGGCGAAAGGCCGCCCGGTACCGTTTCTGGTGGCTGCCGACGCGCTCGCCAATGCCTCCGCGTTCCGCGAACTGGCTGTGCGCGCCCGGCGTTGCGCCCAGGAACATCTGTAACCCGGTCAGCATCCCGCGTGTTCCGGCGGCGTAACGCTACAATAGCCCTCCGCGTAGCACCCCCAAAGTTAACGGATTTCCCAGGTGAGCGAAGAAGAAATCGATCAGGTACTGGTCGAACGCGTGCAAAAAGGCGATAAAGCAGCGTTCGAACTACTGGTCGCCAAATATCAGCGCAAAATCATCCGGCTTATTTCGCGTCTCGTGCGGGATCCCGCCGAGGTCGAGGACGTCGCGCAGGATGCCTTTATCAAGGCTTATCGCGCGTTACCGCAATTTCGCGGAGAATCGGCGTTTTATACTTGGCTTTACCGGATTGCGGTGAACACCGCGAAGAATTACCTTGCCACTCAGAGCCGGCGTGCTCCAACTTCTACCGAGGTTGATGCACAAGAAGCGGAAACTTTCTCCGATGCAGACCAACTAAGGGATATCAACACGCCTGAGTCGATGTTGATGAGCAAGCAGATCGCACAGACGGTCAATGCTGCGGTGGCGGTTTTACCGGAAGAGCTGCGCATCGCCATTACTCTTCGTGAGATTGAAGGTCTGAGCTACGAGGAAATAGCCGAAATGATGGGTTGCCCTATTGGAACCGTCAGATCAAGAATTTTTCGTGCTCGCGAAGCCATTGCGGCAAAATTGCGTCCATTGCTGGATACTCCCGAAGGCAAGCGCTGGTAACAGCGAGGGTGAACAGCGAGGGTGCGCGGGGCAGGGATGCGGTATCTGAGGCAGGTAGTGTTACTACGGGGTGCAGTCAAGATGGGGAGCATCATGGGGTCGGTTTCGGTGCAATCGCAAGCTAGCTCGCGAGGCGAGCGTCTGTCCGCTTTTGTCGACGGTGAATCGTTCGACGGTTCGGGCGACATCAGTCAGTTTCTTTCCGGGTTTACGCAGAAGGATCGCGCCACGTGGTCGGATTACTACTTGATCGGCGACGCCCTGCGTTCCGACGATCTCGCGGCCAGTCCTGCAGCCAGCAGCGCGTTCATGAACGCGTTCTCGGCGCGTTTCGAGGCTGAAGCGCACGTATTTGCGCCCGCGGCCATTCTGGCGGTTTCCGCCGAGCGCCTGCGTTCGCGCCTGTTCCGCCGCCGCGTGGTGCCGGCGTTTGCCGTTGCGGCTGCCGCGGCCACGCTGACGTGGATCGTCGTGCCGCAATTGCAGGGCTTAGACGGTCGCAACGGCGTGCAGGTCGCCAGCTTCTCGTCGGATCATGTGCAGCGCGTGGCCATGGCTTCCATGACTGCCGCCAGCATGCGCTCGCCGGTTGTCGAAGCGAATATCATTCGCGACGCCAGCCTGGACCAGTATCTCGAAGCGCATCAGCAATTCTCCCAACAGCCCGTCATGCCGGGCTCGATGCCTTTGATTCGCACTGCGGCTACCAGCCAAGGCCAATAACTGATGCAACGTGTGCGGTTGAAGAAAACGACTCATTGGGGGCGGTTGCTGGCGTTGATGTTCTGTGCAGCCGCGTTGTTATCCGTGGCATCGAGTGCTTTTGCGCAGGGCGACGATTCCTCCGCCACGCGCAAGTCCGCTGCGGAACTGCTCAACCGGATTCACGGCGCCGCGCAACAGCAGAACTACGAGGGCACCTTCGTCTACCAGCGTGGGACAACGGTGCAATCGTCGCGGATTACCCACTCAGCGGCGCGCAGCGACGGTGAGTTCGAGTCGCTGGAAAGCCTGGACGGCAAGCTTCGCAAGATGCTTCGCCATGACGACGACATGTACACGTTCGTACCTAAACGGCATTTGGTAGTCGTCGAAAAACGTCAGAACAAGGATTCGTTCCCGTCGCTGCTGACTACCAGCAACGAGCAGGTCATGACGGTCTATGAGCCGAAAATGCTTGGCCCGGACCGCGTTGCGGGGATCGACAGCCAGGTGATCGAACTCGATCCGAAAGATGCATGGCGCTTTGCGTACAAGCTTTGGGCCGACTCGAAAACCGGCCTCCTGCTGCGCGCTCAGACGCTTGGGCCTGACGGCCAGGTGCTCGAACAGCTTTCATTTTCGCAAGTTCAGATTGGCGGGCCCGTCGACCGGGCTGCCATTGCGAACGGGATCAAGAGCTTAGCCGGATGGACGATCGTGTGTCCGCCCGTTCAGCCTGTCGATATGGAAGCGCAGGGTTGGAAAATCGCGCCTGCCATTCCGGGATTCCGCGAGATTCGTGAGTTGCGCCGGCCGATGGCGTCGAGTGAAGAGGGTCAGCCGCCTATTTCCGTCGATCATGCTGTTTTCTCTGACGGACTTGCGACAATCTCGATTTTTGTCGAGCCCGTGGAAAAAAATTCCCGCAAGGAAGGCGCGGGTAATAGCGGCGCGACACACTTGCTGGTCAAGCGTCGCGGGGATTTCTGGATTACCTTGCTGGGCGAAGTGCCCCAGGCCGCGTTGCAGCAATTTGCTTCTGCCATAGAATACAACCCTTCCAAGTAATTCCTCGGCCCACCACGATGAGCAATCTCTCGCTGCGCACCTATTTCGCGGCCGCGGCGTTTGCCGGATGCCTGCCGCTCGGGACCTATGCGGCTACAGCAACAGCAACGGCGCCCGCGTCGACGCCGGCGTCGGCCGCGGTGCCGGTCGCGGTGCCGGGAGTGAACCTGCCCGACTTCACCACGCTAGTCGATAAAGTGGGTCCCTCGGTCGTCAATATTCGTACGACAACTCGCGTCAGCAGCAGTAATGATTTGCGCGGCTTACCGCCCGGTATGGACGACGGCGACATGTCGGAGTTCTTCCGCCGTTTCTTCGGTATTCCGATGCCCGGCACGCCCGGTTCACCGCGTGGCGGTGGCGGAAGCGGCAGCAGGCAGGGTAATCGCAATGCTCCGCAGGACAACAGCCCTGACAGTCCGGACAATTCGGAGCAGAGCAGCGGCGTGGGCTCGGGTTTCATCATGTCGGCCGATGGCTACGTAATGACCAATGCCCACGTGGTCGACGACGCAGACACCATCTACGTCACGCTTACGGACAAACGCGAATTCAAGGCGAAGCTGATTGGTGTCGATGAGCGCACGGACGTGGCGGTCGTCAAGATCCAGGCGACCAGCTTGCCAGCCATTACCGTCGGCGATTCGAACAAGGTGCGGGTCGGCGAATGGGTGCTGGCAATCGGTTCACCGTTCGGGCTCGACAACACGGTGACGGCGGGTATTGTCAGCGCGAAGGGTCGTGACACCGGTGACTACCTGCCTTTCATCCAGACTGACGTCGCAGTGAATCCGGGCAATTCGGGTGGTCCGCTGATCAACATGGCGGGCGAGGTGATTGGCATCAACTCGCAGATCTACAGCCGTACGGGGGGGTTCATGGGGATTTCGTTCGCGATTCCTATTGATGAAGCCATGCGCGTTGCCGATCAATTGAAGACAACGGGCAAGGTCACGCGCGGACGCATTGCGATGGCGATCGGCGAGGTCACGAAGGAAGTGGCGGATTCGCTTGGGCTTCCGAAGCCGCAAGGCGCGCTGGTGAGCAGCGTGGAAGCGGGTGGTCCGGCCGACAAGGCCGATATCCAGCCGGGCGACATCATTCTGAAGTACAACGGCCACGACGTTTCCACGGCGACAGACCTGCCGCGCATGGTCGGTGACACGAAGCCGGGCACGAAGGCGACGATCACCGTGTGGCGCAAGGGCGAGTCGCGCGATCTGCCGATCACCATTGCCGAAATGCAGCCGGACAAGGTCGCGAAGACCGAGGCCAAGAAAACGCCGCCACCCAAGGCGAGCGCGAGCAATACGCTCGGCATTGCGGTTAGCGATATTCCGGCTGATCTGAAGAAGGTGCTGAAACTCACCAACGGCGTGATGGTGGATGCGGTGGAAGGTCCGGCGGCGCGTGTCGGCTTCCAGAAGGGCGACATCATCTTGCGCATTGGCGATACGGACATCACGAGCGCGAAGCAATTCGATGCGGTCGCGCAAAACGTCGATCCGAGCAAGATGGTCGCGGTGCTGGTACGTCGTGGGGACAACACGCAGTTTGTGCCGTTGCGTCCGCGTTCGCCGGTGCAGAAATAAGCACAATGAGCGCGTTCAAGCTTTACGGGCGCGCGTGGTGCCATTTGTGTGAAGACTTGCGCGCCGGGCTTGAGCCGATTGCGGCAGAGTTCGGCGTGCCGATCGAGTGGATCGATATCGACGCTGATCTTGCGCTCGAAGCCGTTATACGACGAACTCGTGCCCGTTCTGGTGCTGGATGGCGTGGAGTTATGTCCATTACCGACTGGATGAAACGCGTGTGCGCAGCGCGCTTTTAAGCACTCCCGGCACGCGTTTAAGTCCCTGAACAATCGGACCTTTCCCGTAAAATCCGCCGTCAGCCCGTCTTTTCAGCTAAAATAGAAAGGTTTTCCACCCCCATTTTCAAGGCGGGCTCCGCGTTTGTTTGGGCGCGCTTTTTTGCTTGATCGGCACTGAATGAATCATATTCGTAACTTCTCGATCATTGCGCACATCGACCACGGCAAGTCGACGCTCGCCGATCGCATCATCCAGTTGTGCGGCGGCTTGTCCGACCGCGAGATGGGCGCGCAGGTGCTCGACTCCATGGATCTCGAGCGTGAACGCGGCATCACCATCAAGGCGCAAACTGCAGCACTGAGCTACAAAGCCCTGGACGGTCAGGTCTACAACCTGAATCTCATTGACACCCCGGGCCACGTCGACTTCTCGTACGAAGTCAGCCGCTCGCTGTCCGCCTGCGAAGGTGCGTTGCTCGTGGTCGACGCAAGCCAGGGCGTGGAAGCGCAAACCGTCGCCAATTGCTACATGGCGATCGAACTGGGCGTGGAAGTCGTGCCGGTCTTGAACAAGATCGATTTGCCCGCGGCCGACCCCGAGAACGCCATTTCGGAAATCGAAGACGTGATCGGCATTGATGCAACCGATGCTGCGCGTTGCAGCGCCAAGACGGGCTTCGGCGTGACCGACGTGCTCGAGGCGCTGATCGCCAAAGTGCCGCCCCCGAAGGGCGATCCGGACGCACCGCTGCAGGCGCTGATCATCGATTCATGGTTCGACAACTATGTCGGCGTGGTCATGCTCGTGCGTATCAAGAACGGCACGCTGCGCCCGAAGGACAAGATCAAGATGATGGCGTCCGGCGCGGTTTATCCAGTCGAACATCTCGGTGTGTTCGCGCCGAAATCCACCAATCTCGAATCGTTGTCGGCGGGGCGGGTGGGTTTCGTTATCGCGGGCATCAAGGAATTGCAGGCGGCGAAAGTTGGCGACACGGTCACCACCGTCGCGCGCCCGTCCGAAGTGCCGCTGCCAGGTTTCAAGGAAGTGAAGCCGCAGGTGTTCGCGGGTCTGTATCCGGTCGAAGCAAACCAGTACGACGCACTGCGTGAATCGCTGGAAAAGTTGAAGCTCAACGACTCGTCGCTGCAATACGAGCCGGAAGTGTCACAAGCACTCGGTTTCGGTTTCCGCTGCGGCTTTCTCGGTCTCTTGCATATGGAGATCGTGCAGGAGCGCCTCGAGCGCGAGTTCGACATGGACCTCATAACCACGGCGCCAACCGTAGTGTACGAAGTCCTGAAACGCGACGGCGAGCTGATCCAGGTCGAGAACCCGGCCAAGATGCCGGAGCCTTCGTATATAGTGCGCGAGCCTATCGTGACCGTGAACCTGTACATGCCGCAGGAGTATGTGGGCGCAGTGATCACGCTTTGCACGAACAAGCGCGGTTCACAGATTAACATGCTGTATCGCGGCCGTCAGGTCCAGCTCACCTACGAAATCCCGATGGCGGAAATCGTGCTGGATTTCTTCGACCGGCTGAAGTCCACGTCACGTGGTTATGCTTCCATGGACTACGAGTTCAAGGAGTATCGCGCGTCCGATGTAGTGAAGGTCGACATGCTGATCAATGGCGACAAGGTCGACGCGTTGTCGGTAATCGTGCACCGGTCGCAGAGCCAGCATCGCGGACGCGAAGTGGCGTCGAAGATGCGCGAACTGATTCCGCGACAAATGTACGACGTGGCAATCCAGGCGACTATTGGCGCCAACATTATCGCGCGCGAGAACATTAAAGCATTGCGTAAGAACGTTCTGGCAAAGTGCTACGGTGGCGATATCTCGCGAAAGAAAAAGCTTTTGGAAAAGCAGAAGGCTGGCAAGAAGCGCATGAAACAAGTCGGTTCGGTCGAGATTCCGCAAGAAGCTTTTCTCTCGATTCTTCGCGTCGAAGATTAATAAAACAACCGGAAACGATTGATGAATTTTGCGTTGATTCTTTTGGTGCTCGTCATCGTGACGGGGATTGCGTGGGTGTTCGACAAACCGGTGTTCGAGCCGCAACGGCGCCGGGCAGCAGATGCAGCGGTAGCGGAATTCGATCAGCAGCAGGCACGCCTTAAGCCTCGTTTCGCCGACGAACACGCGCCACAAACGCGCGCTTGCCTGCGCGATGAAAAGTTCCGCCAGCCGTGGTACCTGGAGTATTTGGCAAGCTTCTTTCCGGTGATCTTGGTGGTGTTCGTGGTGCGCTCGTTCGTGGTCGAACCATTCAAGATCCCATCGGGGTCCATGGTGCCGACACTACTGGTGGGCGATTTCATCCTCGTCAATAAATTCGAATATGGTCTGCGTCTGCCGATCAGCAATACCAAGCTGACCAGCGGCACGCCGCTCAAGCGCGGTGACGTAGTGGTGTTCCGTTATCCGAAAGACGAGTCGGTGGATTACATCAAGCGCGTGATCGGCCTTCCCGGCGACACCGTTGCGTATCAGGACAAAAAGCTGACCATCAACGGCAAGCCGGTTCCGGAAACGCCGCTGCCGGATTATTTCGATGACGAACGCATTTGTTATGCGAAGCAATTCGAAGAAGATCTCGACGGCCGCAAGAACGCGATCTTGAATAACGCGCAAGTGCCGCCGTTCGTGATTGGCGCCGACGACTTCCCGTTCCGCGACAACTGCAACTACAACGCTCAAGGCGTCATTTGCAAAGTACCGCCCGGCAACTATTTCATGATGGGCGACAACCGGGATAACAGCGCAGACAGCCGTTATTGGGGTTTCGTGCCTGACGCGAATATTGTTGGCCGCGCATTCTTTATCTGGATGAACTTCAGCAGTTTGAAACGCATTGGCGTGTTCCATTGATGCGTGTTTTTGAGCAGTCTCCAAGGCAGTAATTTCGTTCGACAACTACGCCGCGTCATCGCGGCGTAGTTGTTATTGAAAGTCACTTCTGAGCCGCCTAGAAACAGCACTAAGAATCGCGGCTAACGTGCGCTTGTCGTGCCATTTTTCTTGCGGTTTTCCGGCCTTTCAGTCGGATTCGCCCCTCCCGGCGCCCGCGTTATACTCTGTCCATGCCCTCAACCCCGTTGGAAAGCCGGCTTCAGTACGAATTTTGCAATGCGGAATTGCTGCGCCAGGCGATGACCCACCGCAGTCACAGTGCTACGCACAATGAACGACTCGAATTTCTCGGAGATTCCGTTCTAAATTGCGTGGTAGCTGCGCTTTTGTTCCAACGATTCGCAAAACTCGACGAAGGCGACCTTTCTCGCGTCCGTGCAAATCTCGTGAAGCAGCAGTCGCTTTATGAGATCGCACAGGCGCTGAATGTCTCCGAGGCGTTGCGGCTGGGCGAGGGCGAATTGCGCAGCGGCGGCTTCCGGCGCCCGTCCATACTGGCTGACACGCTTGAAGCCATTTTCGGAGCGGTCTTTATCGACGGCGGGTTTGACGCTGCGCATCAGGTCATCAAGCGGCTCTACACGCCGATCCTCGACCACATCGATCCGTGCACGGTCGGTAAGGACGCGAAGACGCTGCTGCAAGAGTATCTGCAGGGCCACAAGATCGCACTGCCGACCTATATGGTCGTGGCCACGCACGGCGCGGCGCATAACCAGCAATTTGAAGTCGAATGCACGGTGCCGAAGCTCGAGGTGAAGGTCTCGGGTTCGGGTGCTAGCCGGCGCGCGGCTGAACAGGCTGCGGCAAAGAAGGCGCTCGATGAGCTGGCCTCTGCCGCGCCGGCCATGACGGCGAAGCCGAAGCGCAAGGGCGCACGCGCGGCCAAGCAAGCGGAACCGGAAATCGTGCCGGGCGTGACGGGTGTGCAGGCGGCGCTCGATCTGCGCGCACCGGACCGCCGTGAACGCGCACGTGCCAGCAGCACAAGCAATAGCGCCGGGCATGGCAGCAACACGCATAACGATCCCGAGCGTCCAGCCACCGCGCCATTCGCGGTGATTCGCGCATCGCATGTGAAACCGTCGGCGGGTGCATCCGCCAGCGCGGAGAAAACCGAGCGGGCGACGGACGATTCATCGGGCAGAGAGGACGGAGAAGGCCGACAAAGCAGTGGCCGAGGTGCCGGCGGCCCGAAGCGAGAGCGCGGACAAGCCATCGGTTACACACGCCGAATCCCCGGTGGATAACGCTGTGCATAACCCGGTGGAAAAAAGAGCGCGGCGAAGGCAGATAGTACGGGTGAGAAGGCGGTCGCGAAACAAGCCGACAAGCAGGTCGACAAGCCGACTGTGAAAAGTGCCGAAACGTCCGCTAAAGCGTCGATGCAACCGTCGTACGCGCTGCCAACACTGGCCATTGACACAGGCTCTAAAGCTCGCCGCTGAAGCTCGCACGCTCCCGAACACCAGCATAATCCCGACGCCACGCATCACCACGAATTCACCGAATCCGCAGCCGCACATATTATGAACGTTCCCACTCTCCCTGGTTTCCACTGCGGCATGGTCGCGATCATCGGTCGGCCGAACGTCGGCAAATCGACCTTGATGAACGCGCTTGTCGGGCAGAAAGTCAGCATCACGTCGCGCAAGGCGCAGACCACGCGTCACCGTATCACCGGCATTCACACGCTGGACGACGCGCAGTATATTTTCGTCGATACCCCGGGTTTCCAGACCAAGCATAGCGGCGCGCTGAACCGCTCGCTGAACCGTGCGGTGATGTCGACGTTGACAGCTGTCGACGCTATTCTGTTCGTGATCGAAGCGGGCTGTTTCGGCCCCGACGACCAGAAGGTGCTCGACCTGATTCCGAACGACACGCCGTGCTTGTTGATTGCAAACAAGCTCGACCACGTGAGCGATAAGGAAACGCTCTTCCCGTTCATGCAGAAAATGAGCGCGCTGCACGACTTCAAGGAAATCGTGCCGATGACCGCGAAGCATCCCGACGACATCGCGCGTCTGATGACGGTGGTGAAGCCGTATCTGCCGGAAGGTTCGCCCATCTACGGTGAAGACGATCTCACCGATCGCAACGAGCGTTTTCTCGCCGCTGAAATCCTGCGTGAGAAAGTGTTCCGCTGGACCGGCGACGAATTGCCGTATACGAGCACGGTGCTTATCGATAAATGGGAAACCGAAGGCCGCCTGCGCCGCATTTTCGCGACGATCCTGGTCGAACGCGATATCCACAAGGCGATGATCATTGGCCAGAAGGGGGCGAAGCTGAAGCAGATCAGCACCGAAGCGCGTCTCGACATGGAAAAGCTCTTCGACGGCCCTGTGTATCTCGAGACCTTCATCAAGGTGAAGAGCGGCTGGGCGGACAACGAAGCGGGACTGCGCGCCTATGGGTACGAATGACGCGTGGATGACCCAGTCCTCCGACGCAGACTCCGATTCCGCTCGCCGACAAATAACTTCACTACCGACGAGCCTTCAGCGCCTGCGCCTAAAAGGCGCCGGACGGCGTCTGCGTCAGCGAAATCCGCCGCGTCTAAAGAGTCCAAAGAACCTAAAGCCCCAAAACCGCCACGCGCCGCGCCGCGTTCCGACTTTCGTATCGCCGAGCAGCCGTCGTCCGTGCTGCACAGCTATCCGTACCGTGAAACCAGCCTGGTGTTCGAAGTGTTTTCACGCGATCACGGCCGTGTCGCTCTGGTCGCCAAGGGCGCGAAGCTTCGGCAGCGCGGCGCGGCGTGCTGCAGACTTTCCAGCCGCTGGGGTTATCGTAGACGGGGAAGGGTGAAGTCCGCACCTTGACGCAGGCTGAATGGGTGGGCGGCATGTTGCCCCTCGCCGGTGACGCGTTGCTCTGCGGCTTCTACGTCAACGAATTGTGCTCGTCAAGTTCTGCGCTCGCGAAGACGCGCATCCCGCGTTGTTCAACCACTACGTGCTGATGTTGGCGGGCGAGCCCGCCCCGCATGCGCTGCGTTCCTTCGAACGCGTGCTGCTGCGTATGTTAGCGGCGGTGCAAATCCGACACTAAACGGCGGCGTTGGGTTGAATAGAAGCGAAGCTTAGGTTCAAGCAGTCGTTGCAACACCATCATTTAGGTTGCGAATATTAACTCTTCAAACGCCTCGGCTGGTGTCTTCCAATCGAGGGCTTTGCGTGGTCTGCAATTAAGCGCGTTCGCAACTGCGTCGAGTTCTCGCTCGGAGTATCGACTAATGTCGGTGCCTTTAGGGAAATACTGTCGGAGCAGCCCGTTAGTGTTTTCGTCAGTCCCGCGCTGCCACGGACTTCGTGGATCACAGAAATAAATCGACAA
>LGTG01000347.1 GCA_001190015.1 Candidatus Burkholderia crenata | reverse complement strand
GCAAGGCCAGCCACAGCAGTTTGGTCGCGGCCTCGTCCGTCGGGAAGTGCCCTCGCGTCTTGACGATCTTGCGTCGCTGGGCATTCACGCTCTCAATGGCATTTGTGGTGTAAATGACCTTGCGCACAGCTGGCGGAAACGCAAAGAAGGGTATGACGCGGCCCCAGGCGCGACGCCAGGCAGCCACTACGGTGGGGAATAATCACCCTGTTCGAATGTGTCCAGTTCGGCCTGAGCAGCCTCAGCGCTCGCCGCCGTATAGATCGGCCGGATGGCCGCCGCCAGTGCCCGTCGGTCTTTACAGCTCGCATAATCCAGCGAGTTGCGGATCAGGTGCACGATGCACGTCTGCAGGGTAGTGGCCGGGAACACCGCGCCCAGCGCTTCAGGCATGCCCTTCAGTCCGTAGGTGACCGCGATCAGGATGTCCTGCCCGCCACGTACCTTAAGGTCGCTGAACAACTTCATCCAGAACTTCGCGCCCTCGGTGTTCTCGATCCACAGTCCCAGGA
>LGTG01000346.1 GCA_001190015.1 Candidatus Burkholderia crenata | reverse complement strand
AACCGATCCGAACCGCCGTGTACGGACCCGTACGCACTGGTGTGGGAGGGGTCGGGCCGCGAGGCCTGCCCCTATTTCGATTTCGGGCTGCTGCGAAGAGAACTGTTTTCATTCTCATTCCACTAGGCGGAAACGCGAAATCCCTGCGAAATCTCTACGAAATAGCGGGGAAAACACCCTTTTTCATCTTGGTTTTTTAAACTTGAGCGGTTATGTTTGAGCAGCTGAAACGCCCACACAAGGAACTAACATGCAAGGCGACGTAAAAGCCCTCGAATACCTCAACCAGCAGCTGATGAACGAGCTGACTGCGATCAACCAGTACTTCCTGCATGCGCGCATGTACAAGCACTGGGGGCTGGAAAAGCTCGGCAAGCATGAATACGACGAGTCGATCGGCGAGATGAAGCATGCCGACTGGCTGATCCAGCGTATTTTGATACTTGACGGCCTGCCGAACCTGCAGGACCTGCACAAGCTGCTGATCGGTGAAGAGACCGAAGAAATCCTCAAGTGCGACTTGAAGCTCGAACAAATTTCGCAGAGCACGTGCAAGGAAGCCATCGCCTATTGCGAGTCGGTTCGCGATTTCATCTCGCGTGAAATCTTCGTGAAGATTCTCGACGATACGGAAGAGCACATCGACTGGCTGGAAACGCAGATCGATCTGGTGGCGAAGGTCGGCATCCAGAACTATCAGCAAACCATGATGGGCGAGAACGAGTAAACTACCGGCCGCAATGCTATTCGACGCCCTTCGTTCATCGTCTAGCTCCGCGGTTAGTGTGGGCGCCTCTCATGAGGCGCCTGGTTCGGCCGCGCCCATCGGCATTTTCGATTCGGGTGTCGGCGGGTTGTCCGTGTTACGCGCGGTCCGTGCCGCATTGCCGGACGAACGGCTGATCTACGCCGCAGATTCGCTCTACGCACCGTACGGTGAGCGCGATGACGACTTTATCGCCGACCGGACGCTCGCGATCTGCGAATGGCTGATATCGCAAGGCGCGAAGGCGCTGGTAGTCGCATGCAACACGGCCACCTCGCAGTCAATTGCTCAAACCCGCGAACGCTTGGCCGTTCCCGTGATCGGCGTGGAACCGGGCATCAAGCCGGCGGCGCTCACGTCGCAAACGCGCGTGGTGGGCGTACTCGCGACAGCCGTTACGCTGCGCAGCGCGCGGTTTCACGCGCTGGCCGAGCGCCATACCGGCGACTGCCGCTTCATCCTGCGGCCGGGCCACGGCCTCGTGCAGGCGGTGGAACGCTGCGACACGGACTCGCCCGAACTCCTGGCGCTGCTGCGAAGCTATGTGCAGCCCATGCTCGACGCCAGCGCCGACACGCTGGTGCTTGGCTGCACGCACTACCCGTTTCTCGATGAAACCATCCGCTCCATTGCCGGCGATCGACTCACGCTGGTCGACACAAGCGTCGCGATTGCGCGGCAACTCGAACGGCAACTGGATTCGTTTGGTCTGCGCGCAGTACTTGCCCAGGTTCAGGATCAAACTCAAGCGCAGGCAATCGAATTGCCGCGCTTTTACTCCACCAATGACGGCCAGGCTCTGCGAAAACTCGCGGCATCGCTGCTCGGGCTGGATGTGGTCGTCGAACACGTTGTGATCCCCTCACGACGTACGCTGGGACTGGAATCCGATCCGGTCTGAAGCCGCACTTCACAACGGCTCCAAGCCTTCCCGTTCGCTTCAAAACCGCAAAAAACCGCTCTATCGGCTGAAAAAGCCCCTTCCACGCACGCGGTTTCAGTTTTTTTACACAAGCCGGGTCCCTTTTGCGACAAGCCTTTGCGCTCAGGCCCCTTTTCCTCCCGGCGCATACCGAAAAAAACCGTTCACCCCTATTGCCAACTTTCCCATAAGGAATGAGAATTAAGCGCATTAAGGTTAACGCGGTTGATCATGATCGTCTGTGTGTGCAAGTCAGTGTCGGACAGAAAGATTCGCGCCTCAATCGCGGATGGCGTTGCTACGTTCGACGAACTGCAATTCGAACTGGGTGTCGCCCTGTGCTGCGGCAAATGCGAAGAAACCGTGCGCGACGTGATTTTGCAAAGCGGTTGTGCGTCGCATTGCAGCATGCGCGGCGATCAGCATCAGGCGGTCCCACTGACGTTCCACGAACGCAAGGCTGCGTAAGCACGCTTCAGGTCAACGGGAATTCGCGTTCGCGGGGGCGAATTCAACCGGTCGTTGCAACATCTCGAAATTTGGAGGTGTTAAATGGGGCGACCGCGGAGCTGGAGCTCGCAACAAACCGGGAGGCCAATGATGCCATCGCCGGGCAGGCCAGGTGTCAATCAGTTTGAGACGAAGCAAGCGTTCTGGAAATTTATTGCCGAGGGAATGGAAAGTGACGCTGCGGCGCTGGCCTGCGGCGTGTCACAATCGTTGGGTCCGCGATGGGTTCGCGAAGCCGGGG
>LGTG01000345.1 GCA_001190015.1 Candidatus Burkholderia crenata | reverse complement strand
ATCAGAATGCCTTGGGTGGTAACGGCCAGACTCGAATGCATCAGGATCCCGCAAACCGTATGCTTCGGGCTTTGCCGCTTCTTGTCCGGACGACTCGGGACTTTACGTGTCGAACCGATCAGCTCGGGCCGCTTTCGTGTTGCACCAATCCTGAAAGACCATCGGAATGCTCTGCCCGATACACGACCACAGGCGTTCGAGAACCAGGCGGAATCTTTTGCCAAGACGCTCATCGCGAAACCGGCTTTGTCCCGCTTCCTCGTTCAGCCACGCATTAGCATCACAGGCTTCTTCCGATGCACGCTTTCGATCGCCTCTGTTCGTCATCGCCGTCCCACATCAACTAATCTTGCAACGACGTTAAAATAACGTATTCCTTATTAATAGAGAATCGTAGAAAAATATGGGTAATTGCAAGAAGGTGAACAGCGTGATCGTTCACCATCGTCAGGACCTGATTGAAGTATCCCGCTTTGGTCTACGCTGCCACCGAGCTTAGGTTGATCAATTTAGCGTCCAAGATCGTCCCCTTCGGATCAGCCGGGTAATCGACTGCTAATGATAAGTGTTAGCGGCGGTGCAAATCCGACACTAAACGGCGGCGTTGGGTTGAACAGAAACGAAGTGACCAGGGGCCGTTGCTGCTCGCCCGTGGTTGTCGGCCTGCTCGTGTTCAAAATGGATCGTCAACATCGGTCAGGCAGCGTTCAAGGGAGGCGCGCGTTGTTCGCGCTGT
>LGTG01000344.1 GCA_001190015.1 Candidatus Burkholderia crenata | reverse complement strand
CGTGTTGCACCAATCCTGAAAGGCCATCGGAATGCTCTGCCCGATACACGACCACAGGCGTTCGAGAACCAGGCGGAATCTTTTGCCAAGACGCTCATCGCGAAACCGGCTTTGTCCCGCTTCCTCGTTCAGCCACGCATTAGCATCACAGGCTTCTTCCGATGCACGCTTTCGACCACCTCTGTTCGTCATCGCCGTCCCTCATCAACTAATCTTGCAACGATGTTAACATAAAGGATTACTTATTAACAGAGAATCATAAAAAATATGGGTAATTGCAAGGCACAGGGAGCGCTTACGCTATCAAACCCTTACAGATAGAACATCCGGTCTTCGTCCGACTTGCCTTCGGCCGGTTGTTCTTCGGCTGTCTCGCGGTCTTCGTAGAACTGCAGCACCGCTTCCAGCACCTGGTCCGGGTCGTCGATCACCTGCATCAGGTCGAGATCCTTCGCACTGATCACGCCGGTCGGGACCAGCGTGTTGCGGAACCACGAGAGCAGGCCTTCCCAGAACTCGGCGCCGACCAGCACGATGGGCACGTGCCGCGACTTCTTGGTCTGGATCAGCATCAGCACTTCGGCCATTTCATCGAGCGTACCGAAACCGCCCGGCATGACCACCACGGCGTCCGAATTCTTCACGAACGTAACCTTTCTCGTGAAGAAGTGCCTGAAGCGCAGCGAGATGTCCTGCCACTGGTTGCCCGACTGCTCGTGCGGCAACTCGATGTTCAGCCCCACCGACGGCAACTTTCCCGCATGGGCGCCCTTGTTGGCTGCCTCCATGATGCCGGGACCGCCGCCGGAGATGACGGCGAAGCCCGCGTCGGAGAATTTCTGCGCGATCTCTATGGTGAGCTGGTAGTACGGCGACTCCGGTTTCATGCGCGCCGAACCATAGATGCTGATGGCAGGGCGGATCTCCGACAGGTACTCGGTCGCCTCGATAAACTCTGCCATAATCGTGAACATCTGCCACGATGCGCGGGCCTTCTTGGCCGTCGCGCGCTCTTGATCTGCGAGCGATCGCAGACTCGGAATCACTTTTCTTTTGTTCACAATGCCTGAAGAATTTAATCTTGAAGGTAATACCCTGCTATTGGTCGACGGATCCAGCTATCTCTATCGGGCCTACCACGCTATGCCGGATCTACGCGGCCCTGGTGGCGGTTCAACCGGCGCGCTGTACGGAATGATCAACATGCTGCGGCGGTTGCGAAAGGACACCAATGCAGAATATAGCGCGTGCGTATTCGACGCTAAGGGCAAGACGTTTCGCGACGACTGGTACCCGGATTACAAGGCAAACCGGCCATCCATGCCGGAGGACCTCTCGAAACAGATAGAACCCATCCACGAGACCGTGCGGGCGCTCGGCTGGCCGCTCGTAATGATCGAGGGCGTGGAGGCCGACGACGTCATTGGCACGCTTGCGGTTGCCGCCGAAAAGCGCGGCATGAAAGTCGTCGTGTCGACCGGGGACAAGGATCTGGCGCAGCTTGTGACGGATCATGTCACCCTCATCAATACGATGTCCAACGAGACGCTCGATCGCGCCGGGGTGCTGGGTAAGTTCGGCGTGCCGCCGGAGCGGATCGTCGACTATCTCTCGCTCATCGGCGATACGGTCGATAACGTACCGGGCGTCGAAAAGTGCGGGCCAAAGACGGCGTTGAAATGGCTCGCGCAATACAAAACCCTTGATGGCATCGTGGCACACGCGGACGAAATAAAAGGTGCGGTGGGAGACAATCTGCGCAAGGCTTTGCCCTTCCTCCCCATGGCGAAAAAACTCGTTACCGTACAGACGGAGTGCGACCTGACGGAGCAGATCGCGTCGATCGAGGAAACACTTCTGGTGCGGCCCGAGGCCCTCGACGAATTGCGCGACCTGTTCACGCGCCACGGTTTCAAGACCTGGCTGCGGGAAGTGGAGATTGCGGACGCGGTGGAAGGTCCGGAGGACATGCCAACGCCACCCGCGCCGGCCACCGAAATGGAGCGGCATTACGAAACCGTGCAGACGTGGGAGCAATTCGACGAATGGCTTGCGCGCATCAACGCCGCCGAGTTGACTTCGTTCGATACCGAAACGATTGCGCTCGACCCCATGCTTGCGCAACTGGTCGGGTTGTCCGTGTCGGTCGAGCCGGGGCATGCGGCTTACATTCCGGTCGCGCATCGCGGGCCGGACGCACCTGTGCAACTGCCACGCGACGAAGTCCTGCAAAAGCTTAAATCGTGGCTTGAAGATCTATCGAAGAAGAAGGTCGGCCAGCACCTGAAATACGACGAACAAGTGCTGGCGAACTACGGCATTGAATTGAACGGCGTCGAGCACGACACGCTGTTGCAATCTTATGTGCTGGAGTCGCACCGGCCCCACGACATGGACAATCTCGCGCTGCGGCATCTGGGCGCGAAGACCATCAAGTATGAAGAGGTGGCGGGCAATGGAGCGTCGCAGATTGGCTTCGACGAAGTGGCGCTGGAGCAGGCCGCGCCCTACGCAGCCGAAGATGCCGACATAACGTTGCGGCTGCACCAGGTGCTTTATCCGCAGCTTGCCGATGAAGCGCAACTGCTCAAGGTGTACCGCGACATAGAAATGCCGACGTCGCGCGTGCTACGCAAGATGGAGCGCAACGGCGTGCTGATCGACGGCGAATTGCTGCGGGTGCAAAGCGGCCAGATCGCCACGCGCCTGATCCAACTCGAAGCCGAGGCGTACATGCTCGCGGGCGGCGAATTCAACCTGGGTTCGCCGAAGCAGATCGGCCAGATTTTCTTCGAGAAACTGCAATTGCCGGTGGTCAAGAAGACCCCGAGCGGCGCACCTTCCACCGACGAAGAAGTGCTGCAGAAGCTCGCCGAAGACTATCCGCTGCCGAAGATCCTGCTGGAACATCGTGGCTTGTCGAAGTTGAAGTCCACTTACACGGACAAGCTGCCGCGCATGGTCAACGCGAAGACCGGCCGTATGCATACGAATTATGTGCAGGCGGTGGCGGTGACGGGGCGCTTGTCGTCGAATGAACCGAACCTGCAGAACATCCCGGTGCGTACGGCTGAAGGCCGGCGGATTCGCGAGGCGTTTATCGCGCCGCCGGGCAGCAAGATCGTGTCGGCGGATTACTCGCAGATCGAGTTGCGAATCATGGCGCATATCTCCGGCGACCCGTCGCTCATGCGCTCGTTTGCAGAAGGCGAGGACGTGCATCGTGCGACTGCTTCGGAAATTTTCAGTGTCACGCCTATTGAGGTATCGAGCGACCAGCGGCGCATTGCGAAGGTCATTAACTTCGGCTTGATCTACGGCATGAGCGCGTTTGGGCTGGCATCGAATATCGGCATTTCGCGCGATGCGGCGAAGCTTTATATCGACCGGTATTTTCAGCGCTATCCGGGTGTCGCCAACTACATGGAAGAAACGCGCTCGAAGGCGAAGCGCGATGGTTTTGTCGAGACCGTGTTCGGGCGACGCTTGTGGCTGCCCGAGATCAACGGCGGCAGCGGACCGCGCCGGCAAGGTGCAGAGCGCACCGCGATCAATGCGCCCATGCAAGGTACGGCTGCCGACCTTATCAAGCTGTCCATGATCGCGGTGCAGGACTGGCTGGAAGCATCGAAGAGTCAGACCAAGATGATCATGCAGGTCCACGACGAACTTGTGCTCGAAGTGCCTGAAGCCGAGTTGCCTGAAGTCCGCAAGCGCCTGCCAGAGTTGATGTGCGGCGTTGCTAAACTGAAGGTGCCACTGGTGGCGGAAGTCGGCGTGGGCAATAACTGGGAAGAGGCGCACTGAGGGCGCATTGAGCGTGCCGGGTGGCCCATCCAGCTAGTTTTGAATGATGTCATAGGGGAGTCTGAATGCATCGTTTCATCATCGTCGGCGGCGGAGCGGGTGGGCTTGAACTGGCCACGCGTCTGGTGACAAATTCGGTAACGCAAACGGCAAGCGTGAGGCGCGTGCGCAAGTCACGTTGATCGATCGCAATTCCACGCACATATATGGAAGCCGCAGCTGCATGAGGTCGCAGCCGGTAGCCTGGATCCGTTCTCGCAGGAATTGCCGTATGCGGCGCAGGCGCGCTGGCATGGTTTCGAGTTCTAGCAGGGCGATTTGCTTGGGACCGACCGGACGGCCAAACGCGTCACGCTCGCCTCCCTTCTCGACGATGAAGCCGGCGAACTGATGTCGCAGCGCGATCTGGAATACGACACGCTGATTATTGCGATCGGCAGTACCACGGCCTTTTTCGGCGTGCAGGGCGCGCAGGAAAATTCGCTCTCGCTCGATGCCGTCGACCAGGCCGAGCTGTTCCGCAAACGGCTGATTGCCGCGTGCATTCGCGCGGAGTATCGGGCGCCGGAACCGCAGCCGGCGAGCGCTGCCAATGCGGGCCCAAGGCAGCCGCGGATCCAGGTGGCTATTGTCGGTGGTAGCGCGACGGGCGTGCTTGCGAAACTCGACGGCCTGGCCACCAACCGGCTCGGCCAGTTGATTGTGCCCCGCACGTTGCAGACTGAAACCGACGACAACATTTTCGCTCTCGGCGATTGCGCCGCGTGTCCGTGGCCCGGCGGCGAGAAAGAAGGGCGCAACGTGCCACCGCGCGCGCAAGCCGCATCAGCAGGCAAGTTTCCTGCAGTCGTTTGAGCGCCGGCTTGAAGACAAGCCACTGCCCGACTACACGTATCGGGACTTCGGATCGCTTGTGTCGCTCGGACACTTCAGCGCGGTCGGGAGCCTGATGGGTGGGCTGATCGGCGGCAACATGCTGATTGAAGGACTGTTCGCGCGCTTCATGTATCAGTCGTTGCTTAGGTTCAAGCAGTCGTTGCAACACCGCCATTTAGGTTGCGAATATTAACTCTTCAAACGCCTCGGCTGGTGTCTTCCAATCGAGGGCTTTGCGTGGTCTGCAATTAAGCGCGTTGGCAACTGCGTCGAGTTCTCGCTCGGAGTATCGACTAATGTCGGTGCCTTTAGGGAAATACTGTCGGAGCAGCCCGTTAGTGTTTTCGTCAGTCCCGCGCTGCCACGGACTTCGTGGATCACAGAAATAAATCGACAAACCTGTGTCGATCTTTAGCTGCGCGTGTTGCGCCATTTCG
>LGTG01000028.1 GCA_001190015.1 Candidatus Burkholderia crenata | reverse complement strand
CATTACGTCCACGCTCGCCACCGTTCCCGTGCGCATGACGTGCTTCAAATCCACGCCTTCGAGCTTCGTAACTTGCGCGACCGCTTTCTCGAGCGCGACCTGAACCTCAGCCAATGCGGGAATCGGAATCCATAACGGCAGGCATCGAGCACGTGATCTTTGCGCACATAACCATGAGCCAATACGTAGTCGCCCAGGCGCTGAGTATTCCTCAATCCCGCGCAATGCCCGAGCATGATCCACGCATGCGGACGAAGCACCGCGATATGGTCCGTGATCGTCTTCGCATTCGACGGGCCCACGCCAATATTGACCATGGTGATGCCGCTGCCATTGGCGCGTTTCAGATGATAGGCGGGCATTTGCGGCAGACGTGCTGGCGCTACGCCCTGTTGCTCCTCTTGCGAATCGCCCAGGTTCTCATTGCCGGTAATCACGTCGCCGGGTTCGATAAACGACGTGTATTCGCTTCTATAGGCCCGCGTCTCTTCGTCATTTGCGCTCGACATGATCCTGCGTCCGAGCTTCACGAATTCATCGATATAAAACTGGTAGTTCGTATAAAGCACGTAGTTCTGGAAATGCGTAGGCGAAGTCGCGGTGTAATGCTTCAGCCGATGCAAGGAGAAGTCCACGCGTGCCGCCGTGAACAACGCAAGCGGATGGGGTTCGCCCAGAGCCGGTTCATAGGTCCCGTTCACAATGCGGTCGTCGAGCAGCGCAAGATCGGGCATATCGAAGATATTGCGCATGGCGAGCAGCCGGTCGCGATCCAAGTCGCCTTCCAGGTGAATGCCTTCCGCAAACGCGAAGTGAATGGGCACGGGTTGCGCCGACACCCCCACTTCAATCCCGACATGGTGATTCTTGGTAAGAAGCCGCAATTGCTCGCGATAATAATGGCCAAATAAATCAGGCAGCGTGAGCGTGGTTTCGAAAATGCCCGGCCCTGCGACAAAGCCATATGAACGGCGTGAATCAATTTGCGTATTCAACTCGGTACGCACGCGCACGAACGGATAACACGCCCGCACACGATGTGAAAAAGGTTCGTTCTTCCTGTAGCGCGCGAACGCGTCGCGCAAGAAAGAGGTGTTTGCTTCGTAGATTGCCGATACCCGCGCAACCGCGGCCACGGGGTCGTCGAAAGACTCCGTGGGGAAGTTGTTGGCAGGCGTTGAATGGCTGGCTTGGGTCCGGTCGTTTGTCATGATCTTTTGCGCTCTTGTGATGAATCGACATTAACACGGAAGAACAACGCGCCCATGAACAGCCCTTCCGGCGATGCGTTTCTTCAACACGTTCCGTCACGCAAACACGCTTTCAATGAAACCAGCGCAAAATAAGGCTTTTGAGAGGGACTCAACGTTCCTTTAGCGAGTGCGTTTTGCTAAAATTTAGACACTCATCTGGAGAAACATCATGAAGCCGCTTCAATCTGTCGCTATCGCGGCCATTCTCGCCGCAGCCAGCATGGGCGCATACGCGCAATCGGCCCCCGCGGCGGATAATTCTCCGGCGCACGCCATGTCGCCTGAAGAGAATGCCGGGCTGCCGGACCTGAAAGCCATCAACCGGCCCGCCGCGCAAGTCACCTCGAAAGTCGAGATTTCACCGCCGCGCCCGTCGAGCTACCATGAACAAAGCACGAACGGCACCGAAATCACGGAATACCGCGACAAAGGCAAGCCGGTTGAAATCGACGTGCGCTCGAATTTCGGCACGTGCTACCATCTGAGCGCGCCGGCTGACACGTCGCTGACACGTCGCCAACTGTCCGCGACAACGGCAAGGCCAGCACACGCCTGCCTTCGTGGAACCTGAAGTACTGAGCTTTTATGAAGGCTCATTGAGCGCTTATCGAACAATTATTGAGCACTTGATAAGCCTTCACCGAAACCTTCACCGCTGCCCGTTTCATCCGCTGAGCTTAAGCGCCGCGCCGCCGTGTCACGGTGGCGCTATGCCTGACTGACATGTCCGTGGTCATCCTGCATGTTCAACCTCACCGACGCTCTCCCGCATGGCCGTATTCATCGCTGTCACTGATTCCCAGCTCACCGACTGGCTGCAACACTACGAACTCGGCGAAGCCGTCGATTTCCGTGGCATTGCATCCGGTATAGAAAACAGCAACTTCTTCCTGACGACCACACGCGGCGGGTATGTGCTGACGATCTTCGAGAACCTCACGGCCACGCAATTGCCGTTTTATCTCGATTTGATGCGCCATCTGGCGTCCCACGCCGTGCCGGTACCGGACCCCATGCCGCGTCGTGACGGTGCGCTTTTCGGCACACTGAACGGCAAACCTGCGGCGATCGTCACAAAGTTGGACGGCGCGCCGGAACTGGCGCCGGGCGCTTTGCACTGCATCGAAGTGGGTCAGATGCTGGCGCGGCTTCATTTGGCCGGCCGCGATTTCCCAACGTATCAGCCGAACTTGCGCAGCCTCGCGTGGTGGCAGGAGAGCGTGCCCGCCGTGCTGTCGCATTTGAGCGATGCACAGCGCGAACTGATCACCTGTGAACTCGCTCATCAGGCGGCGTTTTTTGCGTCGGACGAGTATCAGCTATTGCCGGAAGGTCCATGCCATTGCGACCTGTTCCGCGACAACGTACTCTTCGCGCATCCGACGGCGGATGAAACGCGGCTCAGCGGCTTCTTCGACTTCTATTTCGCCGGCAACGACAAATGGCTCTTCGATGTCGCCGTCTGTGTGAACGACTGGTGCGTTGATCTGGCAACCGGCGCGCTGGATAATGCGCGGGTCGACGCGTTGTTGCGCGCCTATCAGACAGTGCGGCCGTTCACGCCGGCGGAGGCGCATCACTGGAACGACATGCTGCGCGCGGGCGCGTTGCGCTTCTGGGTGTCGCGTCTTTACGATTTTTACCGGCCACGCGAAGCTGAGATGTTAAAACCGCACGATCCCGGCCATTTCGAACGCATTTTGCGCGAGCGCATCAAAGTTGCACCTCCTCCCGTTCACTGTAATTAACCAATGCAATTGATCGAAGTTCCGGCCAAAACCGGTTATGTGTGGTTCCGCCAAGGTATCTGGCTGTTTCGCCGGAATCCGCTCGCGTTTCTCACGGTGTTCTTCGCCTATCTGTTCGCCATGACGCTGATCTCGCGGCTGCCGCTGATCGGCTCGGTGCTGCCGCTGCTGCTGATTCCAAGCGTGGCCGTGGGGTTCATGGTGGCTTGCCGCAACACCATCGCGAAGAAACCGGTCTGGCCGACGGTGCTCATCGAAGGATTTCGTGCGTATGGGCAGATCGTCGCGCGCCGCCTGCTTGTGCTGGGCGTGATCTATGTGGTAGCGATGGGCCTGATCTTCGCGGCGTCCGAGCGGGCGGACGGCGGGCTGCTGCTCAACATGATGCTTAGCAACGGCCCCGTCGGCGACCCGGAAACCGTGGCGACAAGCTTCAATCCGCTCGCGGTCCTCGTTGCCATGATCTGTTACCTGCCGGTCGCCATGCTGTTTTGGTTCGCGCCCATCCTGGTCGCGTGGCACGACTTCCCGCCGGTGAAAGCGCTGTTTTTCAGCTTCGTCATTTGCTGGCGTAATCGCGGCGCGTTCGTTATTTACGGCGTGTTGTGGATTGGTATCGCGTTCGCGGTGTCGTTCGGGCTCAGCGCGCTGATGCAGGTGCTCGGTGCCGCACAGGAAATGGTACTCGCGGTGTTGATGCCGGCGTCCATCCTCGTCACGACTGCGTTGTATTGCTCGTTTTACGCGACGTATCGTGGCTGTTTCGGTGTGCAATCGGAAGATTCACCTGATATCCCGGATCCGTCCGAACCGTCGGTATGAGCGTTTGCCAATGAGCAGGTCCCAATGAGCGTCGATGACTGTTTAGTCATTGGCGTTTTGTTTTGTCGCGTGTCGTGCGGCGTGGACACGTAGTTTAATTAGTGCGATAAATATTTGCGTACACTATATTCATATCCCGTTTTAACGTGCCCAAGGCGCGACAGCCGTGACCTCTTCTCCGCAATTCCCGCTCGAATTTGACGCCCAGCTTTGCTTCGCGCTGTACTCGACCTCGCTCGCGATAACCAAGACGTACAAACCGCTGCTAGACAAAGTCGGGCTGACCTATCCGCAATATCTGACCATGTTGGTGCTGTGGGAAAGCGACGATCTGACCGTCAAGCAGATGGCCGAACGGCTGAGCCTCGATTCGGCCACCATGACACCTCTGCTCAAGCGTCTCGAAACGCAAGGGTACAGCGCATGCGGGGTATTGAAGACGAGCGGCAGGTGCATATTTATCTGACCGACGCCGGCCGTGAGCTAAAGAAGGCCATCCACGATATTCCTGGCGTGATCTACTGCGCAGCCGGATCGGACGCCGACCGGCTTATCAAGCTGCGCGACGATCTGGTGCGACTGCGCGCGTCGCTGATTGAATACAACGAAACCTGGAACCTTCCGATAGTCACAATCAATCACTCGTACCTCGATGTAATTTTCGCACAAGTTATTATCGCGATATATTTAATCCCGTTGGCACCACATAACCTAACTTAGAACTGCAGTCCCTCTTTCTGCCGCCGAGCGGCAACTATCGAACAGGAGAACATCATGAGCATTCTTTACACAGCAACGGCAACGAGCACGGGCGGCCGCGACGGCCGGGCCGTATCGTCGGATGAAAACCTGGATGTGAAATTGAGCGCCCCGAAGGCATTGGGAAGTTCGGGCGCAGCCGGCACGAACCCGGAACAGCTGTTTGCCGCTGGCTATTCAGCGTGCTTCCTGAGCGCGATGAAGTTTGTCGCCGGTCAGCAGAAGAAAACGATTCCCGCCGACACGACCGTCACCGCTGACGTAGGTGTGGGTCCGAACGATAAAGGTGGCTTCGCGCTTGACGTTGAATTGCGCGTTTCATTGCCGGGACTGGACGCGGCGGAAGCGCAAAAGCTGGTAGAGACGGCCCCT